>DATAUY010000023.1:0-16641 GCA_036268025.1 Candidatus Sulfotelmatobacter sp.
AAACACTGGACGGATATCTTGCCGGAGGTCTGGACGCGTGGAAGCAGGCAGGCTTGCCTGTTGCCACGACGCCGCAGATGAGCGCTTTAGAAATGAGTGAGCGGTTGAAATCAGGAGCTGTGCAGGTGCTCGACGTTCGGCGCGAGCCCGAATGGGAGGCGGCGCACATTGAGGATGCAACGTGGTGGCCGCTCGACAACTTCAAGGTGTCGCCACCGGAACTCGATCAGGATGCGCCGCTGGCCGTGCACTGCAAGGGTGGATATCGCAGCATGATCGCGTGCAGCCTGCTGCAACGGGCAGGCTTCCGGAACGTAATCAACGTTTCCGGCGGCTTTGACGGCTGGCAGGGAGCTGAGTTGCCTGTGGTCAGTGGCAAGCCGTTTGCACTCTAGTTCTATCCGCCTGTGGCAAAAGTGTTCCTGCAGGAACACTTTAACGTACGGTGATGTATGTACAGAACTGTACTCAATCCTTCAAGACCAGTTGTTACATATGAGATGCGACGGCAGGTATGTTTGCTGTCAGCGGTCGCTGTCGCGCTTCGCTCGGCCGGGACAGCCGTGGGCGGCTGCCCCGCGTGAGATTGGGTACTCAGGACAGTGGTTTTCTACTCTAGTTTCCTGCCTTCAGTTATGACCATTTCAACCAGCTCTTGTATATGTGCGTTGTTCACGCTCGGGTTCATGAAGGTGAATTTCAGGCATTGGCGGCCATGGACACGAGTATGGCCGATGACGGAAGCACTCCGATTGAACAGGTTGTGGCGGATCGTAGCGTTAAGTCTGTCGGCGTCAAGGTCGTTCCGTTGCGGTCGGTAACGGAAGACGACGGTGCTGAGTTGGGGCGGGGATATGAGTTCGAGGTGCGACGTCGATTGGATAATCCGCGCAGCGTTGGCGGCCAGCTCGATCGTGCGGTCAATCATCGCGGCGATCTTCTCGCGACCCAGGGTTTGGAAGGAAATCCATAATTTCAACGCGTCGAAGCGGCGGCTGGTTAGCAGGGAAGTTGTTACCAGATTTGGGATGCCTTCGTCTTCGTGAAGTTCGGGATTGAGATAGTCGGCGTGCATTTTGATGAAGTCGAAATTCCGGGCATCGCGAACCAGGAAGGAGCTGCACGGGATCGGCTGCCATAACAGCTTGTGAAAGTCGATGGAGAGCGAGTCGGCAGATTCGATTCCGGTGAGCTTGCTGCGATGAGTCGGCGAGAAGAGCAACGCGCCGCCGTAGGCTGCATCGACATGGAGCCAAGCCCCAGCGGAATCGGCGACTTCGGCGAGTTCCGCTAGAGGATCGATCGAACCGAAGTCCGTGGTTCCGGCGGTAGCGACGATCGCTATGGGCAAAAGATTTTGTGCGCGGAGTGATTCGAGAGTGCTGTGCAGAGCTTTGAGATCCATGTGGAAGTGATTGTCCACCGCGATGCGGATCACCGCGTCAGTGCCGAGTCCGAGTTGCGAGGCGGATTTTTCTACGGTGAAGTGCGAGACTTCTGAACACAAAATGCGAAGCCGATTTGTGTCAGGCGGAAGGCCCGATTTCTGCGCGGACCAGTTCCATTGGCGCTTCAGAAATGCGTCCCGCGCCAGTAGCAGGCCCATGTAGTTCGATTGAGAGCCGCCCGTGGTGAAGGTGCCATCGCCCGTGTCAGGAAGTCCGGCTTCAGCGCATAGCCAGCGAACCATCTTCTGTTCGAGGATCGTCGCGATGGGGGCTTGGTCGAAAGAATCCATCGATTGATTGAGTGCGGAGATGATGACTTCTGCTTCCAACGCTGCGAACAGCGGTGGACAATGCAGGTGCGCAGCCGTGTTTGGATGTGTGAGGTTGATAGAGTCGGAGATGACGGTGCGAAGAATGTCGGCGATTTGGCTGGGTGATTGTTCGATCTTCGGGAGAAAGTCGCCGGTGATCAAATCGGAGAGCTCGGAGGGAGTTTTTCCCGCGTACGGTAGATCGGGCAGGGAATCAGCAACAATCGCAGCGGCATTGCCGATGAGTTCTTGGTAACGTGTTTTGGAGTCAGCGGAGTTGGTCAGGAAGTCGGATTCGAACAAGGCGGCCTCGTTTAACGGCGAGTCTATATTCCCACAGGTTCGTTCAGGTAGGCGTGCTGCGACTGTTTGCGCACAGCATAGCAAGGCGCGGCAGTAGGCGCTTCTTTCGGCCCTTTGCGGCTGGTTAGGCTTCTTTGGCTTGTACCCACGGCTTGACCTGGGGCCGCGGTTTTCCGCCGCTTCCCGGCTTCGCAATCCGTGTGCTCCGACCCTTCTCAATTATCATAAGTTTGCAGGACAGGGAGCGACGAATGAACGTGAAGAAGATCGCTGACACGTACCGGGTGGATGGCGGGAAGCATTTTCGGCTTAAGGATTTCAATCCGGCGGACACGGGGCACTGGAAGTCGAAGGAGCACGGCGAAAAAGCACTCGTGGAAAAAGTAGCGCAGACGGCCGATCTGCAAGACAAGCTTTATGCGCAGGACACATGGGCGCTGCTGGTGATCTTTCAAGCCATGGATGCGGCGGGGAAAGATGGTGCGATCAAGCATGTGATGTCGGGAGTGAATCCGCAGGGTTGCGAGGTGCATTCGTTCAAACAGCCGTCTGAGACCGAGTTACAGCATGATTTTCTCTGGCGAACGACCAGGAAGTTGCCTGAACGCGGTCACATTGGAATTTTCAACCGGTCATATTACGAAGAGGTACTGGTGGTGCGGGTGCATCCGAAAATTCTGGAGGGCCAAAAGATTCCCTCGCCGCTGGTGGGGAAGAAGATTTGGGACGAGCGGTTTGAAGACATCCGGTGCTTTGAGAGGCACATGGCGCGGAGCGGGACGGTCATCCGCAAGTTCTTTCTGCATGTGTCGAAGAAGGAGCAGAAGAGGCGTTTTCTGGCGCGTCTGGATGAGCCGCAAAAGAACTGGAAGTTTTCAGCCGGCGACGTTCGCGAGCGCGGTTATTGGGACGACTATCAGAAGGCGTATGAAGACATGATCCGCAATACGGCGGCAAAAGAGGCGCCGTGGTACGTGGTTCCGGCCGACAACAAGTGGTTCACGCGGCTGGTGGTTTCAACGGTCATTGTGGACGCACTGGAATCGCTGGATTTGGCGTATCCCAAGGTTGGGGAGGCGGAGCGGAAGGAATTGGCGGCGGCGCGGAAGGAACTCGAGTCGAAGAAGTGAAGGAGTTTGCAAGCGTGAAGGATCTTGCAGGGTAGGGCTTCATCGACTTACTCCATCTTTGCTGCTGATCGTCCGAGGCTACGAGTGAAAGCCCCGCTTCTCGCGCACAAACCGCGCGAGAAATGGGGCACCCGGATGTGTTTCAAGCCACGTTCGCTGGTTTTCAGGATGAAATCGTTGTAACCGCAACATCCGCTGCAAAATCCTCGCGACACCCCTGTGTATTTCTCTGGTTACCTCGTATTACTTCCGTGCCACTTCGATGGCACGGTCGGGCCTTGTTGGGTTTTTCAGCCGTTGCTATTGTGACGACAGGTTGGTTGAAGTTCCTCCCCTGATGGTGATGAGCCGGACTGGGAGGGTTTTATGCGAATGATGCACCTGTGTTATGCGGCAATAGGCTTCGCGGTGGCACGATGGATTTTTAAGCGGCAAGCGATGCCCATAACCGATCCAGTCAGCCGGTTTCGTTCGCAGGGCCTTCTGTAAAGGGTTTTCTCCGAGCTTGGGCGCGCGCACCCGTTGCGCAACCATTTCGTCAAAACGCGCGCCCACCGCTTCTTTCTTCATTCCTTCCGGAAGTAACTGTTACCAAGGTTTACCCTCACCTCTTCGTAGCCCGATTCTCTCCATACAATTGGTTCAGCGAGTCTCCTCAAGTACCGATGAGTGTTGTGGGAGCTTCTCGCCTGAGCTTTCATGCTGCCCTTTCCGGGAATTCGAATGCTCGTTGTCATGCTGGGTCTGATGGCGCTAATGCCTGTCCGCATGCTGGCGCAGGACGATCCGAATGAAACCCCGCTGGGGGATGTAGCGCGAAACCTGCGCAAGAAGAACCAGCCAGCCCAGCAGCCGGTCATTGATGACGACAATCTCACGAAAGTGATGGACGACGCAGACAGCCATCGCGGCTTTGGATCGTCGTCGCTGCGATATCTGATGGGGGGCGAGAGCAAGGGATTTCAGGTATCGGCCCCGGATGTCACGTGCAGCCTGGCTTTCACGGCGAATGTGAAATCGCTTTTATCAGGCCAATATTCGCAGATGGACATGCCAGCCGATGATGTGGCCAAGCTGCAAGGCCCCGCAACGATCGAGGGAGATGCGCTGACGGTATCGATCTTCAACGATACGGATTGGCACGTGAGTGAGCTAGCTGTGGCGCTGACCGTGGTCCGAAAGAAGACCGATCAGCAAGGCGAATTGGGGATGGATTCCGCGCTACAGGAAATTCGCCCGGAGAAGAAGCAGGACGTGACGGTGATTTATCGGATGCGGGCTGCTGCGCCGCCATGGGACAGAGCGGCGTTCAGCGCGCCGTTGAACATGGAACTTTCGCCGGGAGACGAGTGGCATTGGGCGATTGTGCAAGCGAAGGGATATCCGCCGCAGGGATATGCGGCAGGAGCGGCGACGGCATCGAAAAGCGCGCCAGCGATGGTGCAGCCGGTGGTTGCATCGCTTCCTGTTGCCCAGCAGGATCAGGCTGGATCGGTTCAACAGGATCCGCAACACTAGCTGTCGTCGCTGAGAGAGAGAGAGCACCTCAGCGGCTGAAGCCGCTTTTCTGATGTCCGTTTGGGCGGCACGGCTGAAGCCATGCCCTGATACGAAGCGCCGAAAGCTGCCCTGGAGGGCCGCTCTTCCACATCTACCACGCGATCATTTTGCGGACGCTTTCAGCACGACCGTGTTGCGTTCATCGCCGGCGATGATGCGGTAGAACTTTTTCAGGTCAGCAGCCTGGGCCACGGGTACGCTCAACTCCTTCACCTCGAATGTGCGGCTGTAGTGGATGAGGTTGCCTTTTACCTCAGTCTTAGAGTGATAGCTGGCAAAGCCGTAATCGGCGTCTACTGCTGGCGGCAGGTCGTCTACGACGTAGCCGGAGGGGATCGTGATATCGAAGGCGTCAGTGTCGCGTGTTGGGCCTTCGAATTCGATGGGGAACTTACGCGGTTCTTTCGTTTCGAGGAGTCCGTTGGCCTTTACGCCCAGAACGCGCGGACGAACCAGCAGCAGGCCACCGGCGTTCTTCGCGTAGTTCTGCGCTTCGAAGGCGTAGTGGAAGCCGAAGGGCTGGTCGGTCTGATTCAGGTTGAGGATTTGAGCCTGTGTGATGCGGAAGAGCGACAGCGATCCGGCCAAGAGGTCTTCGATAGGCTTGATCTGGTCGGCGCTTTTGTTCACAGTGCGAAGCATCCAGCGCTCGGAAGAGGCGCGGTCGCCCATGCGGGTTTCGTTGACTTCGCCCTTCAGTGTGCCAGAAAGATCGAGCGTGAGCCGGCCCGTTCTCGCGATGCTGTTCATCGCGGGAGCTTGCTTGGGGAGTTCAACGAGTTCGCCGCCATCCGCAGTCACGAGCAGGCCATAGTTTTCCTGGAGGTATCCGCCGATTTCGCCAAAGGGCGTGTATTCATTGGTGGGATCAAAATAAAGGAGCGTGCCAAGCCTTGGATGTTGAATAGTTGCAACCAGCGACGGATCAGAGATTTCGGCCGGCAATTTCACTGCGATGATTGCGTGATTGAATCCGATATTTGCCGGAGTTTGCGGGGTGATCGATCCACGTTCGGTGTTGATCAGAACGTAGAAAGACTCGACGCCGATCTGGCTTAACATCGAACTCAATAGCGTGGCCTTGTCTTTGCAGTCGCCGTAGTGGTGGTCGAAAATTTCCGCGGCGGGGTGGGGTTGCCAACCGCCGATGCCGAGTTCGATGGCAACGTAGCGAATGTCATGTTGAACAAAGTTCGCCAGCACCTTCATTTTTTCGAGCGGAGTCTTGGCGGAGGCGGTCAGCCTCGCCACCTGCTGTGTGATCTGAGGGGAAGCATCGCGGCGGCCGCTGGTAAGGTTGACGTACCACTTGCCCATCTGCGGCCAGCTTGAAAAACCATTCGCAGATGCCCCACCTGGGGGAAAGAAGGAAACGATCATCTGGCCAGAGAGTCCGGAGATCGGCGGCATCTGGGCCTCTTTGCGCAGGGCAGGGACGTCGTTGACGACCCAATCCGACTGATTGCCGTTCTGCGTCGGTTTGACCTCGGGATAGTTGACCCATGAAGCTTTGTATTCCCATCCGGCAGGAAGTTGAAGCGTGTAGTGCAACTCGTGACCGGGGATTTCGCCCTGAAATGCCCAGATGTCCTGCAAGACCATCGGCTGCTCTTCTTCCTCGTACTCGTAACCGACGATGTTGCCGGGATCGCGCGCAGGAATCTCCAGCAGTTTGTCTTTGACATCGGAGACCAGTTCGCTGCCGGCTACGCGTGGGAGCGAGACCTCAACCGCTTCTTTGTCTCTAATCTCGTAATCCTTGCCTTGCGCGGGAATGCACCAGCCGCGAAGCGCAGTGACTTTGCTATGCGTGTTGAAGGGGACGGCAGCGATACCGTATTCGCGGCCTCCGGGACGAAGGATCTTATAGACCATGCGGACGCGGCTCTTCACCTTGTCTGCGGACTGTACGGTGACGATATGCTCGGAGTAGAGCAGGACGGCGTCGGTCTTTTCGTCGTGCGCGGGTATGGGAGTTGTGGCTGCCGTATGCATCCAGGAGGGAGCGTCGCCAGCGTGCGCGGGGAGCGCGGATAGCGCGCAAACAAGTAAAGAGAAGAATCCCCACGTGATCACGCTGAAAAGGGTGCGACAACGATGGGACTCTCGCTTTCCTGTTTCCCACTTTAAGGTCGCAAAAGGCGCGAGGTTAGAATGGGCCACCCACTTTGTTTCTTTGTCCCTAGTTGCTGGCGGTGCTGGCGCCAGGTTGCAGCATGACTTGTTCTTCATCGTCGGTCCTCACGACTTGAAAGATTTTGCGTAGGGTCGGGTAGTTCTGTGTGGGGAGGAGAAGAATGTCTACGTTAAGGACGCGATTGATGTGGAGCGTTCCCTTTTCGTTCTTCGCGTCTAGGGTGTAGACGACCGCTTTGGCATCGAGTTTCTGCGCCTGGGGAACAGTTGAGATCTGCCAGCCCAGCGGCAAATCGATGCTTAGGTCGTCGACACGCTCGAATGGAAACTGGAAATAGATGGGATGAACGCGGTCGGCATGGTCAAACAAATGCTTTTCTGGCGCGCTGAACAGCCCAACCGGGAACAAGGCATGCTTTCCGGCTCCTGCGACCCATCCGGTGACCTTGAGCGAAAATTCTGCGACAAGCGTGGGATCAGAACTCTTCCAGTCAGGCTGGTTGGTCAGTTCCACATCGCAGGCGATCGGGATCGCTTCGTTGACTTCATCTTCCAAAAATTTCTTGCGCTCGGTGTCGTCCACCAGATGTTCTTCGACGCGGCGCTGAGAGGCCTCAAGGCCGGTGTAGGTCACTGTCAATTTGCCCTCAAGATCGTCGGTGTCGGTCAGCTTGAGTGCGGCTTTGCGTTGTATCCTCGATTCATTGCTGGCAGGGACTGCGGTCTGGAGCCAGGCGCCCCCGTCTTTACTGAGTTTCAGACCTTGCACGCCGGTTTCCACCCAAGGCAGCATTCCAAAGGGAGTGAAGGCGGCTCCGGGATCGAAGAAGACATCTTTACCGTCGAGTTTTACGACGACGACATTAGCATCGAGGCGGCGGCCATCCATGGTGTTGGGAAAGAAGAAATAATTTCGGCGGTCTGGGACCCACATGCCCGCAGCCTCGAATCCGGCGGCGCGGGCCAGGGCGAGAAAGAGCCATGTCAGTTGCGTTCCATCGGCATATTGCTTTTTCCAGATGGTCTCTACATTGTCTGGTGCTTTCTCTTTGTCACGTTTTTGTTCCTGCTCTGTTTTTTCCTGTTCATAGGAAGTATTGCGAATCTGCTGCACACGCGCGTAAATCTTGTGCAGCTTCACGTCGGGACTGTCGCTCGGGGAGACGATCTGGGAGACGGCTTCTTCCATCGCTTTGCGCTTGCCAATGAAGCTTTCCATCTGTTCATTGCGGTGTTTGCCAAGTTTCTTCCAGTAGGTGTCTACGTCCTTTTCCGGACTGTCCTCGCTGTAAATGAAATCGATCCGCGATTTCATCTCGTTTTCCGGAGGCATGTAGTCCTCGGTCTGAAACGCAGGGATGTTACTGGATTCAAGACTAATTAAATGGTTTGGCAGCTCTGTTGGTGGATTGGTTCCGGGTGGAAGCCGGTTCCAGATCCAGCGCACGTGGATGGGAGCATAGTCGCTCACGTACGGGTTGAGCGAGAATTTCGCGTTCTTGGTAAAGAGTTCGTCGCTAAGAATCCAGCGCGAATCGAAAACAAAGTTTTCATTGAAATCGGTTGTGTAGTAGTACTCGAGAACAGATCCGACCTGAACATTGGGCAAGGTGAAGGCCTTGGCCATGTACTTCACACCTTTGGCTTTGACAATCGATTTGTCGAACGCCTTGCCGGAAAACTCGACGATGCCGCCATCGGGCCCGATGGTGCGCGCGTGAATATTGGCGATGTTGCCTTCTTCCTTGAAGAAGGGAATTTCGATGTCCGCGTATTTGCGGCCCTCTTCGGTGAGAATCTTGATGCGGAAATAGACGTCTTCGTGAGCGGTGTGGCCGCGGTCATCCCGATTGACTTCGCGATAGAGAATGATCGCGGGGGCCCCGGGAGCTTTGGGCTCGCTGGTCATCTTCAGTTCGTCCGGCGAGACAGGTTGAAAGCCCACGGACCACGCGGGACTTGATAAGGTCAGTGCGATAAGTACGGGAGCAAGAATAGACAGCTTGCCCCGAAGGAGACTGGAGGTGGCGCAACTCATCTGTGGAAATCCTTGTACCGTGAGGTCGCCAGCCTTGAAGGGGGAAATAGGGCCAGATCGGCTGGGCTCCACGAATTTGCAGAACGCGCTACTTATCGTCGGACAATACAATGACAATTGAAGTATGTCAAGAAATCTAGAGTGGTATTGGACCATGAAAGTCGCCCGAGCAGTGTAGTTATCTAAGTACAAGATACATAATGTGTTAGTCGAGATCGATACGGGCCGGTACACGCCCAAGCATGGGGGAAAGTGACCTTCCGCTTGTTTCCTGGCTCGACCCACCACGTATCGGCGGCATAGGTAGGGTTTCGACTCCGCACTCGGACTCGCTGCACTCAAGGCGATAGCCAGAATTTTTCATGCATTATTTGCGGAGTCCGCGACGCCGGGCCGCTTGTGAATCGGGAGGCTAAGTGCTACACCGGCCTATGGAAGCGGTAGCGGATCTGCATTCGTACGCGTGCTAGACTGAAAATGATCCCGACCAATTGAGGAGAATCCATGAAATTCGGCGTTATCATTTTTCCGGGTTCGAATTGCGATCACGATGCCTTCTGGACCATCCAGCACGTTGCCAAGCACCCGGCGACGTTTCTTTGGCACGAGTCGCACGACCTGGAGAATTGTGACGCCATTGTTGTGCCCGGGGGATTCGCGTATGGCGATTACTTGCGGACCGGAGCGATTGCGAAGTTTTCTCCGGTGATGGATTCGGTGCGGAAGTTTGCCGCGGGCGGCGGGTTAGTGATCGGCATTTGCAATGGGTTTCAGATCCTGTGCGAATCGGGCCTTCTGCCTGGCGCTCTGATGCGCAACATCGGGCTCAAGTATGTTTGCAAGCCGGTACAAGTGCGCGTAGAGAATGCCGAGACGCCATTTACCAACGCATGCTCCCACGGAGAAGTATTGACGATTCCGATCGGTCATATGGAAGGGAACTACTTCTGCGACGAGGCGACAGTAGCGGAATTGCAGCGAGATAACCGGATTGTTTTGCGGTACTGCTCGCCTGCGGGCGAGCTTACGACTGCGGCCAATCCCAACGGCTCGCTCGATAACATCGCAGGTATCTGTAGCCCCGGGGGCAACGTGGTAGGAATGATGCCCCATCCGGAACGTTCAGCCGAGCCCGAACTCGGTTGCACCGACGGAGTGAAGATATTCCAGTCGATGGTCGGCGCCTTGGTCAATCGCTAGTTCTTCCGCAGGATTTGACAATAATTTCCTTGGTGTTCGACAGCCTTTCGTTATATCGTCTTCCCTTCTTCCCCAGAAAATGCTGTTCCAACCTGTTCGTTCTTTGAATACACGCGGGGAGGCGTGTCTTCGATGACACCGAAGCAGATTCTCGATTCATTTTCTGACACCTTGATGCGGGACGAGCGGATTCTAAGCGCTCGTGAATGCGCTCTGCTGGCGACTTTGCTGCAACATGCCAAGTCAGCCAGTGGAGAAAACCACAAAGAAGCAGTGCGGTCTGTCATTGCTTCCGCGGTGGGCGAAACCGTTGCGCAACGAGCATTCGCCGTACTGGGCGGCAGCATCGTCGAACGCATTCTGGAAGGGAGTTCCCTGGCGACGACCGAGTCGTTGGAATATCCGACGGAAGTCCTGGGGCCGAAAGATCCGCCGCCGCCGAAGGGACCTCAGCCTCCGGGAGTAAAAGCGCCTGAAAAGGAACCTCATCGCCCGCATCCGACTGATGTCCCCGCGCCGTCTGGGCCGCAACCTCCGGGAGTGAAGAATCCCCCAGGGCCACAACCTCCGGGAACGCCGTTGAAGACGCCGGGAGTAACGCCGCCTGGGCCGCAACCTCCGGGAGTAAAGGTACCACCCGGACCTCAGCCTCCGGGAACGCCGTTGAAGACTCCAGGGACGATACCGCCCGGCCCGCAACCTCCGGGCGCCCATGAGCGCACCACGGCGGTCGCTAAGACGGGTGTCGGGGTCGCAGAGAAGCCGCAAACCCTTCCGGCGCAGTGCGTTGTTCTCGACGAATTCCTTGCGCCGCAGGAGTTGGAAGAGCTGATGCGCTTCACCATCGAGCACGAGAACGATTTCCGTGCGAGCGAAGTCCTCGAACCTGACAGCGAAGGGGGAGTCGTCAACTTTGAGCATCGCCGGTCGCGCGTGCTGATGGACCTCCAACAACATCAGAGCGTGATGTTGGAGCGCATCAAGACTGTGCTGCCTCAGGTGCTTGACCAACTTGGCATGGAAGAATTCAGCATCGCTAACGTGGAGGCACAAGTCACCGCCAGCAATGACGGTGATTTCTTCCGCTTTCACAGCGACAACGCGAGCGAAATGGTGGCTTCGCGCCATCTGACGTTTGTGTACTTCTTCCATGGAGAGCCGCGCCAGTTCGAAGGCGGCGAGTTGCGCATTCACGATGCCCGGTTGGAGGACGGCAACTATGTCAGCCAGGGGAGTTACCAGACGATCATTCCCCAACAGAACCAGATCGTCTTCTTCCCGTGCGAACTGCTGCATGAAATCACCCCGGTAAAGTGCTCATCGCAGGCCTTTGCCGACAGCCGCTTCACCCTGAACGGATGGCTACGCCAGTAAACAATTCCGCGTGGGTGGAGTGGATGACAACCCTGATGGGAGGAGTGTCGAGGCAGACGTGCGCCGCGACATTTCCTCCCAACCGTTTTTATTGTCTGCTGGATGAGTTGCCCATGCACCTTGTCCCGCAACGGTTTCGGCGGAAGCTTCGCGCGGAGGGGGAGCGGACGCTTTTTCTGAATCCGGAATGCACTTTGTACACGGCGGGGCAAGCGCCGGACGAAGTCGCAGATGAATTGCTCTCGCGATTTGCAATGCAGGGAACGATGGCTTGGATCCGGGAGGCGGAATGCGGATCACTGCTGCCATTCTGGCTTGGGCCAACGTACGAGGCATTTGTTTCGGACTTGCGAGCCGGAGAAGAAGTTCCTTCCTCCATTCCTTCCGGCGCACGTACCGTCTTAGCTGCCGCGGGGATTTTCGTTAGCGGCGACGACCGAGGAGAAGTCGCGCGAAACTCGGCTACCGAGTTTCAGGAAAAGGGCTATGCGCCCCTGGGTGATCTAATACATCCATTTCATGTTGCCGCGCTGCGACGCTATTACCGCCATTTGATCCGTACGGGTGAGATTCGTCTGGGCGACAACCAGAGTAACCGCCGGTATGTGGCGCACAACGAACCCGTAGCGCGGTTCTTTCATGCTCAACTGGCGGGAAAGCTAGGCGCGGTCGCCGGACTAAAACTCGAACCATCCTATGTCTACATGGCATCGTACCTGAGCGGATCCGAACTCAAGAAACATACGGACCGCGAGCAGTGCGAATACAGCGTCACGTTCTGCCTGGATTTTTCTCCGGAGCCCGCATTGGCGACGCCGTGGCCGATTCGACTGGACACTCCCACAGGCACAGTTACCGTCTATCAGGCCCTGGGCGATGGTTTGGCATATCGTGGAACGCGGTTACCGCATTACCGGTCAAAGCTGCCTGAGGGGCAGACTTCGACGTCTATCTTTTTTCACTACGTCTCGGAGGATTTCGTCGGCCCGCTGGAGTGAGCTCCCGCTGGCTTCTAATGAACGCCAATGATCAATTGAAGGGACGAGAGCGTCTGGTTGTAGCTGTAAGCGAGGCGCTTCCCGTCGCGGCTCACGACGACCGGAGCCACGATCACAACGCCTGCGGGAGCGCTGGGCGTCAATTCGTGAAAGGGAGTCTGTTTTCCTGTCGCGATTTCAACTCTATAAACTTCGCTGGGAAATTCACCCCAATGATATCCGTACAGAGACGTTTCGTCGCTGGACCACTGTACGGCGATAAAGTTGCTTTTCAGGTTCGGAATTGGCCGGGGCAAACCGCCGTCCATGGAATAGATGGCTGGTGATTGATTCGGTTTTGTTCCAAGCAGCCAATGGCCGTCCGGCGACAGAGGACCACAAAGAAAACCTTCGGGCGTTACAGCTTTGGCGCTCCCATTCGACACATCCACGACATAACAACGGCGCGAGTGGCCCGCCTCGTTGCCGATAATAGCGACCCGTTGGCCGTCGGGCAAAAACCGCTCCCATCCGTTATTGATGTGCTCCAGGCTGGTGACGTTGATCGTGCGGGATTGCCCTTCACCTACCGGCAAGAGATTAACCTGAGGCTTATTGTTGGTCGAGACGGAAACGATCCATTTGCCATCAGGAGAGAATCCTCCCGCGCTGCCTTCTCCAAGCCGCGTTGGAAGGGAGCCGTCCATCTTGCGAGTCACGACTGCATATCCTGCCCCCGCGACTTCACTGGCGTCCTCGAACAAAACCGATTGCCCGTCCGGGGAGATGTCGTGGATGATGCTCACATCGTGCCAGGAGAGATCGACGTCTCCGCCGCTGGTGCTTGCGGTATAGCCCATGTTCAGGCGTTTGGTGTTCAGAGACGCCAGCACGCGACCGTCTGAGTCAATGTCTTCAAGGGTCATGGCGACAGGGAGCGCCAGGATAGTGCGCAATTTCCCCGATAGATCCACTGCCATCAAAACCTGATTGTTGCCCTCCTCAACAGCGGTAAACCAGATCTCCTTTCCATCCGGACGCCATGCCAGGCCGCTCTCGGAATCCCATTCGCGGGTCAAGGTCCGGGCATGACTCGAATCTGAGAGGTTGAGGAGACGGACTGTGCCGCGAGTGTCCCACAGAGCAGGATGGTCCATAAAGGCAATCGAGTCGCCTTTGGGGGAGAAGCGGATATCGCTGACCCAACCGCTGCTTTGATAGAGCACTTTGCCGATGGGATATTCGAGGCGGCTCTCGCCTTCCACGTAGTGCACGACGGCCAACTCGCCTTTCGGGTCCCAGTCGGCCCAGCGCACGTCAGAGAGAACTTCCCGAGCAGATCCTCCGGCGACCGGACTGCGAGCCAGCATGCCGTTGACGGTTTCGAGTTGCCCGGAGTGCGATCCGTGCAACACGAGAGCGAGTTCGTGAGAGCGGGAGACGCCGAGGAGGGTCGCGTCCGTGATTTGCAGCGGTTGCGAGACCAGTGAGTTTGCGATGGTAGAAAAGATCTGCGTCGGCTTGCCGTTCCACGCGGCAGTGTAGACGATGGATTTGTCGGGAGCGAAGCGGGCTGAGTAGACCGTGCCAGCCTCGAAGGTCAGCCGAGTATAGGTTGGCTGCGATGCCGGAGGACGAGTGACCTCCACGACAAGCAGAGCTACCGTTGCAATCGCAAGCAGCGCGGCCAAGGCCCAGGGAAGAAACTTAGAGAAAGGTGACTGCGGCCGCCACGAGGCCGTCTCTTTGCCGGGCGCGGAAACGGTTTGTAGGGCGAAGCCAAGATCTCCGGCAGACTGGAAACGGTCCTCGGGCTCTTTTTCGAGGCAGTGCTTAATGATGTCCTGATACGCGAGAGGAATGGCAGCCTGGTCGAGAGCTTCGGCTGCCGGTTCTTCTCGCAGGACCGCGGTCATGGTATCGACTTCAGTTTCGCCGCGGAAAGCACGCGCTCCCGCCAGCATTTCGAAGAGAATCGCGCCAAAACTAAAAATGTCGCTGCGGTGATCGACGGGTCGGCCGCGTAGTTGCTCCGGAGACATATACGCGACGGTGCCGACGACGGCGCCGTGCTTGGTTATCGTCGTCAGATTCTCGATGGAACGCTTCTCATCAGGCCTGGGTTGGAGTTTGGCGACGCCGAAGTCGAGAATCTTGACGCGTCCGCCCTGGGTGAGAAATAAATTTTCGGGCTTCAGGTCGCGATGGACGATATGGCCATCATGTGCCGCAGTGAGGCCGTGGACGATCTGAAGCGCCAGTTCGACCGCTTCGCGTGACGGAAGAGGGCCATGGGAAAGGCGCTGACGAAGCGTCTGGCCTTCCAGCAGTTCCGAGACAATGTACGGACTCGCGCCATCCAACCCAACGTCGTAAATGGCTAGGATGTTCGGATGGTTTAGGGCTGCGGCAGCACGTGCCTCCAACTCGAAACGGCGCAGATGATCAGGATTTTCGCTGGAGGCAGGCTTGATTATCTTGATTGCAACGTCGCGCCCAAGGCGGTCATCGCGGGCGCGAAAGACCTCTCCCATCGCGCCGGCGCCGATCTTTTCGAGAATCCGGTAATGCCCAACTACCTTCCCAGTCATGAGATGCCCGCGTGTGGCGCTGTCTTGGCATGTTAGGGGTGGGTGGTTGCCCAGTCAAGACTCCGGGCATGTTTACATTCGCGGGACGGGCCACTGTCGAAGATAGGAATGTCAGGGGGTAGGAAGGCCATGCTATAATTTGTGTTCGCCTGCATTCTTATCGAGGCAATCCGGTGATCTCCTCTGAAGGCGAATCCTGCGCCATTCAAGATCTTTAAGGTAGATTTCTAGACACGAGGTCGAACTATGTCCGGCCATTCCAAATGGGCCACAATCAAGCATAAAAAGGGCGCGCTCGACGCCAAGCGCGGCAAGATTTTCACCCGACTAATTAAGGAAATCAGCATCGCCGCGAAGAACGGCGGCGGCGATCCTGATGCCAATCCGCGCCTGCGTACTGCCATCCTGGCGGCCAAAGCGGAGAACATGCCGGCGGACAACATCAAGCGCGCGATCCAGCGCGGCACCGGCGAATTGCCCGGCGCACTATATGAAGAGTTCACCCTCGAAGGCTACGGACCGGGTGGCGTTGCGGTTATGTTGGACATTAACACTGACAACCGTAACCGCACCGTCAGCGAAATTCGCCACGCCTTCAGTAAGAATGGCGGCAACATGGCTACTGCTGGCGCGGTAGCGTATCTGTTCCAGAAAAAAGGCGACATCATCGTCCCAAAGGCCGCTGCGAAGGAAGACGACCTCATGAACATCATTCTTGAGTCGGGCGGCGAGGATCTGCACGACGACGGCGAGAACTGGGAGATCACGACCGAACCGTCGGCGTACGAGGGTGTGCTGGAAGCGGTGAAGAAAGCCGGAATTACTCCCACTTCTTCGAGCGTTGCATTCATCCCGCAAAACTACATCAAGCTCGAAGGGCAGGCTGCCAACACAATGATCCGGATGATGGAAGCGTTCGAAGAGCATGACGACGTGCAGAACGTCCACGCGAACTTCGACATTGATCAGAAACTGCTGGAAGAAGTCGCGGGCTAGTCTTGCTTTTGTGTGAATTAATGAGAGCCGCCCAAGTTGGGCGGCTTTCTTGTTGGCGGCATGCATCGCGCCGAAGTTTTCAACATGTTCGTGGAAAACGTTGTGGAAAAGGGCCTGAGTGAATGCGTAAGTGCTTCAGCGAGTGATGCTTTAACACTTTGCACTAACGGGAGTGCTGGCACTTGCGTGGTAGAACTCATGGGGGAGGCACGGGAGTTCAGTGGGCAGTGGCCACTTCTCAGAAAAGCAGATCTGTATCACTGAGAACTGACCACTGAGAACTGATTTGAAATTCCGCCTGGACAAACTCTTGGTAGATCGGCGGCTCGCCGCGTCGCGCGAGCGTGCGCAGGCGTTAATCCTCGCGGGCAAAGTGCTGGTGGATGAGCAGAAGGTCGAGAAGGCCGGCGCCCAAGTCGAAGCGGATTGTGTGATTCGCCTGATTGGCGAAGATTTGAAGTACGTCAGCCGCGGCGGATTGAAACTTGAGAGGGCGCTGGAGCACTGGAGAATTTCAGTCGAGGGCAAGCTTTGCGTCGATATCGGGGCATCGACCGGGGGATTTACAGATTGCTTG
>DATAUY010000024.1:0-12917 GCA_036268025.1 Candidatus Sulfotelmatobacter sp.
AACCGGCCGAAAGCCGCCGCCGTCTTTTCGACCGCCGCTGTTACGGCATCGGCATCAACAGCGTCCGCCTGGATTGCGATGGCCTTTTGGCCAGCGCGTTCAATCGCTTTGACCACGGCGGAAGCCGCCTCGGCATTCTTCGCGTACGTAATGGCGACGTTTGCTCCATCTGCGGCCAGACGCTTGGCGACCGCTGCGCCGATGCCACGCGAGCCGCCTGTGATGAGTGCACTCTTTCCTTCTAATTTCTTTGACATAATCCATCTCCTCGAATTAGACATATGCTCATCAGGCATGAGTCAACCCTTGTCGCTCGCCCAAGGCATCCAATCACTACATTGGATTAGTAAGTTAGCCAGTGGTAGCGCACTTGAAGCATACTTTGTTAGGCTTGGTGGCAATGCTTCACAAGCATGGGTACTGGAAATGGAATTACGACACCTGCGTTATTTCGTTGCGGTCGCTGAAACAGAGAGTCTGACCCTCGCGGCAAAGTCTAAGTTGCATACTTCGCAGCCTTCGCTCAGCCGCCAGATCCGAGATCTTGAGCAAGAAATTGGCGCCCAACTAATAACGCGCACAGCTCGTGGAGTCGAGCTGACACTGGCGGGTCGAGCCTTTCTCGATCACGCCCGAGGAGTTCTATTGCAGGTTGACGCCGCTGCCGAAGCTGCACGCTGGGCAGTTCATCCCGTCAAGCCTTGCTTCTCGATGGGCTTTCTGACCGGACACGAATTGACTTGGATGCCCGAAGCCTTGCGGATATTGCGCGACGAGTTGCCGAACATTGACGTGATGATATCGAGTCAATATTCCCCGCTACTTGCGGAAGGCCTCTTGAAAGGAAAAATCGATGCGGCTTTTCTTCGAAAGGAACGAGCGCTGCCAGACCTGGCGTTCCGCCTTCTTGTAAGGGAGCCTTTGGTTGTGATTTTGCCGAGTGACCATCGCCTCGCCGCGCTCAAAGCGATCAGCCCAAAGGATCTAGCAGGTGAAACATTCGTGATTGTGTCCCATACGGCTCCCGTACTGCGTGCGGTCATCGATAATTACCTGAAGCGATCGCGAATCAATATCACGCCAGCTCACGAGGCGGACCACGTCACCATGGGAATTTCCCTAATAATGTCGACCCGCGGCGTGGGACTGTTACCCGCGTACGCGCAGAACTTTCTACCCGCGTCTGTAACGAGCCGCCCTCTTAAGGGAGATGTGCCAACTGTCGATCTAGTCCTCGGCTACAAAAAGTCAAACCAGTCTCCGATCCTCAAGCTCTTGCTTTCGCGATTGGACGAGTTGGTCGTTCGCGCATCGAAGAAGAGCCAATAGAGAACTCGTGATGTACCCTCGGAATATCTCTGAGGTTGCTCAGGGTATCGTCACTGTCATAGTCAGCGAAGAACAAATGCAATTGGTAGAACTCAAGCTACAGCTTGCTGCAAGAGATCTTCGATTTTCTTATCAAGATTCCGGGCGACCTCTAACGCGTCCTGATTCCCATAAGGGGCTAAGAAGCTCGCCATCCTGTCATATGACAAATGGACGCCATCGGCGCGCTCATCTACAAGAACGGTAACCGGCGCGTAAGAGCCCGCATCCGGGACATGCTTGACCATTTCCTTCATGATGAGGGGATTGCCAATGACGAAGCGAATCATCTTCGGAGTCTCGCGGCCCGTTTCTTTGCGCAGAATCGCGCCGTGATCCAACTGCATAAACAGCATCAGTCCTACTGTGCTCAGGCCTTTCTCAACTGCGCTTTTCAACTCGTCAAAAGAGCGCGCTTCGTGAGTTGATCTCCCAAATTCAGCCATATCCGGATGACCGATGGCGGCGTTCACACCGGCTATTACTTCATCAAACGGCTTGGAAGTCGTCAGACTGAACCGCTCTATTTCGATTTTTCTTGTCATCTCGAATCTCTTCGTAGTTGTTGAAGTAGAAATTCGCTCGTCCGACCGTTGGCAAGGTGAGCCGCGGCGGCGTTGTAATGCGCTCCATTATGACGAGAGAAGGCATGATTCTGACCCGGATAACTGTAGACCGTCGCGTTTGGTTTCTTAGCAAGTGCCGCTTTAATCTCAGCTCGCGCAGCCTTGGAAATGAATTCATCCTCCTCGGCTACATGCATGAGAAGGGCGCATGAAGCCCGTCGACCTCTCCCAGGTATTTCTCAGTATCGGCGCCGTGATACCAGACCGCGGCGTCGATGCCGTGGTTGCGCACGGCTGTCATGAAGACCATCAGCGCGCGAGGCAATAGCCGAGCAACGCAACCTTGCCGTCGCATTCCGAGAGATTGCGTACTGCGTCGATGGTGTCCTTTATATCCCTTACGCCCGAAGTCGGCTAGTAGAATGCGATCTCGTCCCTTGGCCTTGGATTCTGGGCGGATTCCGGGCAAGCCGGAAGTTATCTCGTTGAGACGCCAATCGGTTCCCGTGCATCTGATCTTGAGGCAGAATATACCTGGAGCTCTGGAGATACGTGATGAGGGCAGTGGTGCTGCACGAGTACGGTGGCCCTGAGAAGCTGAAATTTGAAGACAACGTTCCCGAACCGCAGATCAGCGGAAGTACGGTACTGATCGCGGCAGCCGCTGCGAGCGTTAATCCGATCGACTGGAAACTGCGTTCAGGGATGCGCCAGAAGGATTCTCCGTTGTTGTTTCCGGCAATTCTGGGCCGCGATGTGAGTGGCATCGTACGGGCAGTGGGCGCAAATGTGAAGCACTTCAAGGCCGGCGACCGCGTTCTTGCACTGTCCAACGCGACCTATGCCGAGTTCGTTGCGGTGAACGATTCGGACGTGGCGCATCTGCCGGATGGCGTGGACCTGGCGAACGCGGCCGCGATCCCGTTGATTTCCCTAACGGGAGACCAGCTTGTACGTCTTGCGGCAAACGTGCAAAAGGGACAGGTTGTTCTGATAACGGGAGCGCTGGGCAGTGTTGGGCGCGCTGCGGTGCATACGGCGAAGAAGATAGGAGCGCAGGTAATTGCAGGTGTCCGCGGGAAAGAACTGGATGACGCTCGCTCCCTCGGAGTCTCCGACGTTCTCGCCATTGATGACGACAAAGCGATTGAGAACTTCCGCTTAGTGGATGCAATTGTGGACACCGTTGGCGGGGACGTTGCGGCGAAGCTGATCGCGAAGGTAAGGCAGAGCGGCTCCTTTGGGTACGCCGCTGTCTTGCCGGAAAGCGCGGCGGCCCAAAATCCGACAGTGAAGATTGCGCGCGTGCGCACGCAGCCGGATCCATCCAAGCTGCGTGAGTTTGCCGATGACGTGCGCGATGCCAAGTTCGTTCTGCCTATTGGTCGCCGGATGCCGTTGCGTGATGCGGCCGAAGCACATGTGCTAGGGGAAAAAGGTGGCATTGGGAAAATCCTCCTGCTGGCTCCGGATTCACAGCACTGATTCTTCGCAATGTTCGAAATGGCGAGTCGGTTTGGGCCGAAAGGGGAAGCGCCTGAAACAGAACCAATCTGACATGGTCCAATTGTGACGAGGCGATCTAGAGGGTGAAAGTCTGGTGACCCTACTGCAAGGATGTGATTTCGCATTCCCATGTCCCCGCACTTTTCCGCCACCTTCTTGCAACACTCGCACTCCGCCGATGTCATTGCTCCACCCGGCAACACGCACGCCGCGAGAACGGCATCGAAGCCCCCGCTCCATTACCATAACCATGGCGAGAGCGTTTGCGGACGCGATGAGGACGGGTCGCAGCACCTTTCTGGCCGGTGCCATGATTGCACCAAAACTCGCGGTCCCTAGTACACCCGAGTTCGGGCGGCCCTTCTCCACTGACTTTGCCGATTGAGAACGACATGGCTCAGGCGCTGGCGATTGCCGCGACTAAATTCGTAAATTCCTTTTGAATTTCTGCCGCTTTCGTCGTACGGTTTCCCAACTCTGCGGCCAGCGTTTCAAGTTCTACATGCCACTCCGGAGGAATGATCGTCTCCGGTGGAAACGGATGGGTATTTCGCTCCCCGAAAATTCGCTCCGTCGCTGCGCGTGCGCGCACGCGATCCAGTCGGCCGAGCATATCGACAACGAGGATATCGAGTATGTCGCGTGCGCGATCCTGCCTTTGAGGACCGGTACACGCATGAAGTTTCTGCGCCACTAAAATTCTGATCGCAGAGCTCCAGCGTCGGGTGCTTGGTCCTGAACCCTGCGAATCCTTCTGACCAGGAGTGATCTCGCGGCTGTTTATTTACCTTTTGGGAGCCGGGCGGATTTGTTCTGCGGGCACAATCCCATGACCCTCTAGTATGGAATAAAACTGGTCCACGGCAAGGTCGCTCACAGTGTCGACGGTTCCGGAGGGCCAGCGGACCTCGACCTTGTCAATCCGCTTCGCCGTGTCTAACCCGAAGTGGATCCTCAGATCGTTTTGTGAGAGATAGCTGCCACCGCTATGGATCTCGTCGGTCTGCGTCATTCCGCCAGCCACGATCTTGATCCGCGCGTTTAGCCCCAGGCGATTGCTCTTGGTTCCCGCGAGCTCAAAACTCACCCAATGGCGGCCCGGAACGCCATGATTCTTCAGAACCATAGGACTGCCATCGAGATCGCTCACCACCACATCGACATTGCCGTCATTAAAAAGATCGCCGACGGCGAGCCCACGCGAGACTCTCTTTTCCTTGAGCGCAGGGCCGGCAAGTTCGCTGGCATCGCAAAATGTTCCGTCTTTCTGATTCATGTGCAGGAGTTTTGGTTCGCGATAACCGGCCCCGGAAGGCAGTGAATCCACCTGGGGATAAACCTGCCCGTTCACGGCGATCAGATCCAGCCAGCCATCATTGTCAAGGTCGGTAAATGCCGTTCCCCACTTCACCCAGGGTAAAGAAGGCAGGGCCACGCCGGCGGGATACGAAACTTCGGTGAAACTCCAGTTGCCGTCGTTGCGGTAAAGCAAGTCGTTCTCGTTCTCGAAATTAGTCACAAAGAGCGAGGGTCGCCCGTTGTGAAGATAGTCGCCAACCGCAATGCCCATGGATGCCTGTTCGGAACCGTCTTCGCTCACTGCCGTGCCAGACTCCAATCCAACATCCTTGAATTTTCCGCCGCCTTCGTTCTTGTACAGAAACTTCGGAGTCGAGTCGTTGGCCACGTAAATGTCAGGCCTGCCGGTGTTGTTGAAATCCGCCCACAAAACTCCCAGTCCGTAATAGCCATTGGGATCATCCACTCCCGCGCTCTTCGACACGTCGGTAAAAGTTCCATCCCTATTGTTATGGAAAAGGGCATCTCCCGCACCCTTCAAACCGCGCGGACCGCACTGCACATCGAGACCCCGATATTTGCAATTAGGAGACTTGCCGAAACCGGGAAGATCGTTAAGGTGAAAATCAACGTAGTTGGTGACCATCAGATCGACGAAGCCATCGCCGTCGTAGTCGCCAAACGCGGCGCCCGTGGACCAACGGCCGTCGGCAACGCCAGCTTTGGAAGTCACGTCCGTGAACGTGCCGTCGCCGTTATTGTGATAAAGAACATTTCCGCCCAGGCACGTGATGTAGAGGTCGGGCCAGCCATCGTTGTCAATGTCTCCTACAGCGCCGCCCATGGCGAAGCATGGAGTACCGATACCGGCTTTGTCGGTTACATCCGTAAACGTGCCATTGTGATTGTTGTGGTAAAGAGCGCCTCGGCTCTTCTGGCCTTTGATCGCCATCTCCACGCTGGGAGCATTGGTGAAGTAGATATCGAGCCAGCCGTCGCGATCATAGTCGAATAGGATTACCCCGCCGCTCATCGATTCCACGATGTATTTCTTCGCTGGATCCGAAGTGTGCGTGAAGTGAATCCCGGCCTTGGCCGTGACATCCTCCAGTTGCGGGATTGGACGGTCAGTGCACCTGAAAGACTTCCCGCCGGGAGGCGGAGGAGGTGGCGTCGGATGGCCTTCCTGACCAGGAAGAACGCCCGTGGCCAAAACGATCAGCAAAAAGATCTTTAGGTAATACTTACGTTGAAACCGGTTCAATAGTTTACCTTTTAAAGCGGCTAAGGGGTTTGCATCGATTGCGTTCCGGCTTTGGCGCGCTGTTTGGCTTTGAGCTCTTTGTATATCTCAAGTTCGCGATCAGCGTCGGCCACCCGCTGCACTTTGCGGTAGGCTACCTGCAACTGATAGTGCATGTAATCGCTTTGGGGACTGAGCCGAGTCGCGGTCTCGAGATGGTCGACGGCCTCCTTCAATTGTCCCCGGTCCAGCAAAATCTTTCCCAACTCATAATTTGCGTTTGCGTGGTCCGGCTGCGCATTCAGTGCCTGTTGAAAAAGCGTGGCCGCGTCATCCCGCCGAGATTCCTGCAGGTACACAAAACCCAGGTTGAACAAGGCATCTGGATCGGTGGGCTCAAGTTTCAGTTCGGCCTGAAACTCCCCGGCTGCTTCCGGCCAGTGTTCCCACCGAATGTCTGCCTGCCCGGCGAAGTAGTGAGCTTTCGGCAACGAGGAGTCGGCCTGCAGCGCCCGATGAAAAGTATCGACCGCGCGCGCATAGTCACCAATTTCGATCCAGAGTTGGCCGATCAAAAGAAGCTTCTCACTGTTTCCCTGATTTTGTTTCTCGAATTCGGCGAGAACCTCGGTGGCTTTCTTCAAATCGCCGCTGTGCGCAAGGGACGCTGCCCATGCATATCCGACAGTCGAGTCTTGCATGCCCTGAAGGCCCAACGGAGAAAAAGTCTTCGCGGCATCGGCGTACTCCTCTGCCCCAAAATACGCCAGGCCTAGCATCGCCCGTACAGGGGCGTCCTCTGGCTTCTCATTAATGGCTCCGCCAAAGCCGCGGATCGCTTCGGGATAGTTATTGATACGGAATGCTGACAGGCCCAGATTCTTCGCGAGCCCCGGGATCGCAGGGTCCCAACGCTCAGCTTCCTGGTAGTGGCCAAGGGCCACGGAATATTCTTTTCTCACCGCTTCGGAGGTGGCCAGATCGTTAAAGCTCAGCCCCAGGACAGAGCGGAGATGTGTCTCCTGGGAATCTGCGGCTGCGCGCTGTTTTTCGGTTAGATGCGCGCGCGCCATCACTGAGGCGTCAACGCGGGCGAACGGATCATTGTTCCCCGGCCGCACAGGGGCCGCCTCTGTCTCGCTCTTGGGATTCAGGGGCACGATCGCCGCGGCGGAGCCAACTCCACCCGCCAAAGCCATCGCTGCTACATTTTGCTGGCTTTGCTGCAGCACTTTATTCTGCAGTGCGCGCGCCTTCGTGAGGAACATTTCGCTTTCCTCAGTGCGTCCGGAGGTTGCCAGGATACGTCCGAGATCGATGTAGGCCCGCCGGATCTGGAAATTGGAACGTGCTTCGTCGCTGCCAGTCGTCTCGACCGCCTTACGCAACATCTGTTCTGCGCGCTTCATGTCGCTTTGCGCGTAAGCGTTGAGACCCATGTAGAGCCAGGGCTCCGGCCAATCGGGATTAGCTTCGACCGCCGCTGTCAGGTATTTATCCGACACTTCGTAGCGGCGTTCACTTGAGGCGATGAAGCCCAGCATGTAGTTGGCCAGGTAATCGTGAGGAAAGTGCTCGATCTCCTTTGAGAGTTCCGACTTAATCTCGGGTGTCGCGTGCCACTCGTTCACCGCGAAGATGGCGAGCCCAAGAAAATAGTGAGCATGCGGCGTGGCTGGATCCAAGGCGATGGCCCGCCTAAACTCGCGTATAGCTGCGGGCATCTCGTTGGCGTCGCGGTAGGCTCGGCCAAACAGCACGTGTAAAGAGCCGCTATCGCCAGCCAGCTCTATCATCTGCTGGAACAAGGCTGAGGCTCGCTGCTTGTTCTTCTCTTCTTTGGATGTGTCTTTCGCTTGTAGCAGACAGACTCCAAGGGAATACAGGGTTTCGATGTCAGGATTCAGACGAGCTGCGTGATCCAACGCCCCGGCTGCCTTGTCGTAGTCGCCTTTCTTCATGCTGGCCTGCGCACTCACATTCCACGCGCGAGCATTGTTGGGGTCAACAGCCAGGGCCCGGTTCGTTTCGGTGAGCGCATCGTCGGGATGATCTGCCTGCAAGTCGGCGATACCGAGGTCGACCCTTGCATCAGGAACATCCTCGAAATCCAGCGAGCGCCGGTACAGCTCGACAGCCTGCGGATAGGCGGATTGGATCAGGCGTAATTGCGCCAATTCTCGCAATGCAAGGGCAATCAAATGGTCGTTGGCCGCAGCGATGGCCGAGGGGTCGCCGGTGGTCCGGGCGTTCTGGGCCGCAGCCAGTCGCTTTTCCAGTTCGACCTCTGCGGCATTCGGGCGGGACTGGGCAGGTTTCGCGAGGGATGGTTTAGCCGCATTCGATTGCGCCAGCGCAGAGTGGAGCATCAACACCCAGCCAGATAGCACCAGAAAAAAGGTGATCCTGAGCGGGACCGTCATTTTGCGCCGTGGGCGCGACTGCATGGAAACTCTCGCATTCACAGAGGACGAGGCATTACCAGCTCTAGGGCAAAACTAAACGGCGGGGCTCAAATTTTCAAGCCCCGCCGTGGGTAGATCGAGCGTTATCAGGTCAGCTCTAGAACGTGAACCTTAACGTGTACTGAATTTCACGTCCCGGATGCACCGTTCCAGCTGTTCCAAACCCAGTAACCGCCGTTTGGGTCTGTATGACGTTGTTGATAGGGCTGCAGGCGTTGGCGCCGCAAGTTACGCTGTTGGGAACGTACCCGGCTCCCTCGAGGTTGCCGCTGTTGAAATTGGCGTGGTTGAAGAGGTTAAAGAAGTCAAAGCTGAATTTGAGGCCATACCGCTCTTTGAACTTCCAGTTCTTCCCCAACTGCATATCGACGGTCCGCGCATCCGCGCCGAAGCATGATCCGCGTCGAGCACTCCCTACCGTTCCGATCTGATAGCCCACTAACGTGAACGCGGACGTGTTCAGTATCTGGTTGCCGCTTTGATCGGAGTTACAGGCAATGCCCGTGCCATTCGGGCGGTTGTTGTTGCCGAAGCCATTTCCCGTCAGCGAATTCAGTTGGTAACAGTTGCCGAGGTCTGCCGCATCGCACGGCCCGGCGCCTGGGATCTGCATGGGGTTGACGGCAGCGTTTGCGTCCTTGTTTCCACCGATGTTCGAGAAAACGCTAAACGAAGCGCCGGATTGGATGTTGATGATGCTGTTGAGTTCCCATCCGCCCAGCGCGGATTGAACGAAGGCGTTGCTGTGGTCCAATTTCGGCAGGTCAAACACTTCGTTAGCCACGAAGATGTTCGGCCGATTGATATTTGTATTACCTTTGTCGATACCCGTGTTCGCGGGATTGATAAACGCTTCCTGATTTACGCTTCCCGAGGAATTGTCCAGTTCCACATCGCCGATGGAATGCGACCAGGTATAGGACGCCTGGAAGCTGGAGCGGCTGCCGACGCGGGAACGGAACAGGGCCTGCAGCGAGTGATAACTGGCGTGGCCGCCGCGAGCGAACTCGCCGATCGTGCCGAAGTTATTGGCGGGACGGAACGAATCGATGTTCGTGACACTGGCGTTTGGACCGGTACCACCCAAGAAAGCCGACGTACCCCACTCGGCAACTGGGACGGCGTTGAGGTCGGCCATCGATGTGAGATGTATACCAGCGTTGCCTACGTAACCGACCTGGAGTGATGTATTACGCGCCAACTCCCGCTCCACCGAGAGGTTCCACTGCCAACTATTGGGTACGACTGCACGCGGATCCTTGGCGGCGCTGGGCGACACTGCCGGGTTCGACAAAGGCGCAGGGGTCTCCAGGGTTCGTGTGTCGTTCGCGTTGATGACGAACGGAGCGTTATGCGCCAGGCTCTCGTCAATCCCGACCAGCTCCCGCTGATAGAACTGCCCGATACCCAAGCGGACAGCCGTCTTGCCGTCGCCCTTTACATCCCAGGCGATACCGATGCGAGGCGCGATGGCGTGATTGTTGTTATTTACGAGAGAACGATTCGCTCCCGGTGTCCCAGCGGATAGCGGCAAGTTGACCCCGAGAGATGAGAGAAGAGCAGCCTGCGCAGTGCAGGGATTCGTGCCCGGCACAATGACGATGCCATTGCAGGCGTCGGATGGATTCGCAGCAGCTTCCGAGGCGCTCCAATCAGCCAGATTAAAATTGGCCCAGTGGTTGTCGATGCCGAAAGGCTCGCGATAGAAGGACCATCGGAAGCCATAGCTGAGGGTCAGGTTGTGGGAGAACTTCCAAGTATCGCCAATGTACCACTCGAAGTCGTGCCAGCCCACTTGAGCCAGCCCGTTAACGCTGTTTTCGGTGGTCCTGAATTGTTGCCCAACACCGGTCGGATCAAGCGGCGTATTGAGTCCCGGCAAGAGGAAATTTGCAAGCGGGTTGCCGGTTGGGACCGTAGCGTTCCCAGGTCCAATCGCGGGCTCGTCATTGCCGCCGTTGTTAAATTCGATCTTGGCGTTGGTGCTGTAATAGACGCCAGCCTTGAATAGGTGATTTCCACGGACCTTCGAGATATTGTCCTGAACGGCATAAAGGTCTTCGTGGTTCGCGTAAGGAGCGATGGTCCACATCGACTGAGCGCCCGCAGGTCCGCTCCCATAGGGATTCAAGCCTCCCCATGCTCCACCGCCGTTGATGTAGGCTCCTGGCTGCTTCAACGAAGAAGGCCATGCCGTGGGAATGGCAGCGTTTGTCGCGGCGACCAGTGCCGCAGAGCTAGGGGAAAGAGTGGTAACGATAGCGTTGTGACCATAGCCGAACTCAACATCGTTCACCATGCTGCTGCTCAATTGCGACGTCAGCTTGGTCATAACGCTCTTGGAGGGCTGGCTCCAGTCCGAACTGACGGTCGGGAAGATGTTGTCCCCCCAGAACTGATTGGGCGCTGGCCCGGGAACCTTCCACGAATCTTGCGTCCAGCGGAAAGTAATACGATGCTTTTGCGTCACATCATAGTCGACGCGGGCGTTGATCTCGCCCCATGACGGCGACACTTTCTCCGAATCAACCCAGTTGATGCCATTTGAAAGCGGGGCGTTGGGGAGAGGATAGAACTGCGCAAGCAGCGAGCCGGCAGGATCGATAGCCGCAAGCTTAAAAGGGTTACCCGGCGCCTGTAGCGCGACCGGGATGGTGGTGGGCTGGCTGGCGCCGCACTGATCTGTGCCTCCCACAAAATCCTGGCTAAAGTCTCCGCTCTGCTCGGCGGCAGTTGGCACGCACGCCGAGACGGGATTACCGCGTACTTCGCGGTCCCATTCCTGACCCCAGAAGAAGAACAGCTTGTTCTTAATTACCGGGCCGCCGATGTGGTAGCCCCAGTCATTGCGGCGAAGTTCAGCCTTGGTTCGCTGGGCGGGATCGGCAAAATGGTTGGAAAACCAATCGTTGGCATCGAGCGCATTGTTACGACCAGCGTAGAAAAAACCGCCGTGGAACTGGTTTTCGCCGCTCTTGGTCGTGATGCTGATAATGGCACCCGAGGCTTGCCCATATTCCGGACCGTAAGAGTTGCGCACCATCTTGAATTCCGCGATGGCATCGGTGGAGGGATAAACGAGAATGGTGCGGTTGGAACCAACGTCGTTGTTATTAACGCCGTCAACCAGGAACAGGTTGTTCGTGTAAGGGTTTCCATTGACCGAAAAATCGCTGCCGCCAAGGAGTCCTTTGTCGCGGCTGTTGAAGCTATTGGCTTGCGAAACGCCGGGCGACAATGTCACCAGACCCATGAAGTTCTCGCCGTTGAGAGGCAGTTCCCGGACCTGCGTGCCCTCGATGACTTCGCCGACCGCCGCTTGCGAGGTCTCCACTTGCACGTCGCTAGCCTCTACGGTAATGGTCTCGGAGGCCGAGCCAACGTCCAACTTAGGGTTCAGCTGGGTAGTTGTCGAAGTGTGCACCTCTACGCCTTTAGCGACGAATTCCTTGAAAGAGGCTCCCTTGACGTGGATTTCGTAGATTCCGACCGGCAACTGGGCGAAGGTGTATACACCCTGCTCGCTCGTAGTCGCGCTATGTGGCTCACCTGTTCCCGTATTGGTGGCCGTTACCGTTGCACCCGCCACGGTGGCCCCGGTGGCATCGGTGACCGTTCCGGTGATCGTGCCTGAGTACTGTTGCGCGTGCATGGCAACCGGAATTGCCAGCATCAACACGCAAACCAGTCTGCCCAATACCGACATTTTTCCAATTGCCCATTTTGCATCCATCCACGAAGCCTTCATGCACCCCTCCCCAAGAGATGTGTCAATTCGAACTCGAAAACTTCCTAACTCAAAAACAAGACAGACTGCCTTCTTTTGTATTAGTGCAAAGATACTAGCGATTCGAACTTTTAGCGTTGACCGATAACCGTTGTCAAGCTAAAAATAACGATTTTGTGGGCGTGAAACGCTATTCTTCGTAAAACCGTAAAAAAGCTATGCTTTGCGCTTATGAAATCGATGACGGAAAGGAAATTGAGAAGTAACTCTAGTAACCAGTCACACTTCCGGGAGGATACAAGGCCGCACTGGTTGTGGATAGTTGAGCTCCGGATAGCCTCTTTGGATCATTGAGACGGGTACCATTTTGGTAACGGGTCTGCCGTTAGGACTGGTCACCGGTTCTTGGGTGGTCCGGGTGAACCTTACCATCGGGCTAAGTGCCAGGCTTTGGAATCGGACCGAGCGCTCAATCGGCCAGTCTCGTTCCATTCGGGGGCCCCCAGCACCTCAGTTTCGTAACTGCCTGACACGGCTGCGGTTTATTGCCATCGACCCGTTCCTTCGACAATTGTGATGTAGCGGTCCAAAGGCAATTTCGTAAAGCGCTCCGCTGTGCCGCCGGGCTGGGGCCACTTAACCTCAATCCAATCGATCTTCGAGCGCTTGCCGATACCGAGCACGATGCGCGGATCATGGGAAGACAGAAAACTCCCCCCACCCACCTTCATGCGTTCGCGTTT
>DATAUY010000025.1:0-28462 GCA_036268025.1 Candidatus Sulfotelmatobacter sp.
GCGGCGGATAAATCGAGCTACACAGTGCGCTGGAACGAAGTGCAGGCGCGCTTTGTAGACGATCCCCGCGGCGCGGTCACCGTTGCCGACGGTCTGGTGACTGAGGTCATGCAGGCGCGCGGCTATCCAATCGGAGATTTCGAGCAGCGAGCCGCGGACCTTTCAGTCGATTACCCCATTGTCGTCGACAACTATCGAGCTGCCCATCAGATCGCGCTGCGGCATGGCGCAGGGCAGGCAAGCACAGAAGACTTACGCCAGGCGATGGTGCACTACCGGGCACTCTTTCAGGAATTGTTGGACGAACGTCAAATCGAAAATCAAATTGAGAAAAAGGGAGCATAGAGATGGCGGTGCCGTTGAGAAACAACCAGCAGGAATTTGAGGGCGCGAAATTGGAAGAAGAAGAGATCACCACCGCCGACCTGGCGCAGGGCAAGCGCCCGGGCAGCGAAACACGTGGTCCGCAAGCTGTGGCAACCGACCGCTCATCCCGGCCGAACATCGATGTGCAGGAGGTCCAGGAAAGCGCTCCTCTGTTTCCCGCCAGCGAACTCGATGGCTTGCGTACACGCTGGCAGGCGATTCAGATCAGCTTTGTAGATGAGCCTCGAAAAGCCGTTGAGCAGGCGGATGGCCTCGTCGCCTCGACCATGAAGAGACTCGCAGAGGTGTTCGCAGAAGAGCGATCCGATCTGGAAGGGCAGTGGGACCGGGGAGAAACCATTTCAACCGAAGATTTGCGGGTCGCACTGCAGCGGTATCGCGCGTTTTTTGATCGGCTTTTGTCGGTATAGTTCGAGATGACCGACGTTTGCGGCGTGCCGGGACAATCCCGGCGCGCTATGCAAACACTTCCTGATCGAGTTCCGCGAAGAACGTTTTGTGCAGGCGCCCGACGACATCGGGAACCTCATCTTCATCAATCACGAATGTCAGATTAATTTCCGACGCGCCCTGCGAGATCATCCGAATTTTCTTGTCTGCCAATTCGCGGAATACGACCGCCGCAATCCCAGGGGTCTCGCGCAGATTTTCCCCAACCAGACAAACGATGGCTTTGCGACCCTCGTATTTGACATCGGCGAGTTTCGCCAGATCGGCTGCCAGCGCGGGAATCGCCTGGTTTGAATCCACGGTAAGCGAAACGCTGACTTCTGAAGTCGAGACGACGTCCACGGCGACTTTATGCCGGTCGAAAGCTTCGAAGATCGCGCGCAGGAATCCGTGGGCCAGTAGCATGCGTGGCGCTGCGACATCGACGATGGTGATACGCTTTTTCGCGGCAATGGCCTTGAAAATGTTCTTGCTCTGCGGCGCGCGGGTCGTAATGCGCGTTCCTTCGCAGGTTGGGTTGCGCGAGTTCAAAACATAAACGGGAATATTTTTCTGGATCGCCGGCAACACTGTCGCTGGATGAAGCACCTTCGCTCCGAAGTAGGCAAGCTCTGCCGCCTCATCGAAGCTGATGACTTTAATGCGCCGCGCATCGGGGCAAATGCGTGGATCGGTCGTCAGAATTCCGTCAACGTCTGTCCAGATTTCGATGCGCTCCGCGTTCAGGCCTGAGCCGAAAATGGCGGCTGAAAAGTCCGATCCACCGCGGCCAATGGTCGTGGTGATGCCGCTGCGGTTCGCGCCGATAAATCCGCCCATGACGGGGACCTTCTCTGCAGTGAGCAGCGGCTGGACCTTCTGCTGGAGATTGACATTGGTTTCCTCGTATTGTGGGACGGCCTGCATGTACGCATTGTCGGTGACCAGCACCTGCCGGGAATCCACGTGCGCGCCCTTCAGCCCGCGAGCTTCAAAGGCAGCGGCGACGATCTTGCTCGAGAGCATTTCGCCGAAGGCGGCAACATGGTCAGTTGTGCGGGGAGTAATTTCTCCGACCGCCGAGATGCCGCGCAGAAGTTCGTCGAGCGCCTCAAAATCGGCCCCGAGTTCGGAATGAAAATCCGTGAAGCGCGCTGTGCCGATGAGTTGGCTGGCGGTTTCGTAGTGGCGATCCTGCAACTGACGGCAAAGTTTGAGCGCGGTCTTGCGCTCTCCTTCTCCGGCCTCACGGGCCATCGTCAGCAGCGTGTCGGTAACTTTCGCCATCGCGCTGACGACCACGACCGGTTGCTGGGCCAGCCGCCCCTGAACTATGGAGGCGACGCGCTCGATGGCCTGGGCGTCTTCCACGGAGGTCCCGCCGAACTTCATCACGATCATGGCCGGGAAGTCCTTTTGGATATTCCGGCGGGCAGAGATCCCCACCCTTCGACAGGCACAAGGCAGGCTTTCTCGCGCAAAGAGAGCGCGAGAAATGGGGCACCCAGAATCTGCAGTCGCGTCATCCCAGATAGCCCTTGACTTTCAGCAATTCAGCGTTGAGCACGGCTGCGCCGGCGGCCCCGCGGATCGTGTTGTGCGAGAGCACAGTGAACTTCCAGTCGAGAACTCCGCAAGGGCGCAGCCTCCCGACCGCCGTGGTCATTCCCGCGCCCATGTCCACATCGAAGCGCGGCTGCGGACGGTCATTCGCCTCGAGATAGACAATCGGGCGCTCGGGAGCGCTGGGCAACTTCAGCTCCTGAGGCTCACTGCGATAATTGTTCCATGCTGCGATGATTTCTTCCGCCTTCGCCTTCTTCTTCAGCCGGATCGAGATTGACTCGGTGTGTCCGTCTTCCACAGCGACGCGGTTACACTGCGCGCTCATTGCGAACGCCGCCGGATTGACCTTCGTTCCATTGACGTGTCCGAGCAATTTACGCGTCTCTTCCTCCATTTTTTCTTCCTCGTTCTTGATGAAGGGAATCACGTTGCCGAGAATGTCGAGCGAAGCAACGCCGGGATATCCCGCGCCGCTGATGGCCTGCATGGTCACGGCCATCACCGTGTCGAGCCCAAACTGCCGATGGAGTGGCGCGAGCGCCAGCACGAGTCCGATCGCCGAGCAATTCGGATTCGTTACCACATACCCGCCGGATTTTTTGCGCCAGCCCTGAATATCAATCAACTTGATGTGCCCGCCATTGACCTCGGGAATTACGAGCGGGACATCTTCCTGCATGCGCAGCGCGCTCGAGTTTGAAACCACGCCGCAGCCGGCCTCGGCAAATTTCGGCTCGAGCTCCGCCGCAATCGACGAGTCGAGTGCGGCAAAGATGATCTTCGGAGCCCCCTCGGGTGTCGCCGCCGAAACCTTCATTTTGGCCACAGCGGCCGGAATTTGTGTTTTCAGCCGCCAACGCGCAGCTTCAGAATAAATCTTGCCCTCCGAGCGGTCTGAAGCCGCCAGCCAGGCGACTTCGAACCACGGATGATGCTCCAGCATCTGAATGAAGCGCTGCCCAACGACACCAGTGGCGCCAAGAATACCGATAGGAATTTTCATAGGATGACTAATTTTATAACAGCGAATCGCAAGGTCAATTAACGGGCCTGGGCCGGGAAGTTACCAAAGGGGGATAGATTCGGTTTCGGGTAGGTTTTGCAGTGATCGCCCGATTCTGCCGATAAAACAACCGGAGGCCCCCATGCCCGAACTGCGGCAGAATTTTTTCACCAAGGAGTGGGTCATCATTGCGACCGAGCGTGCCAGGCGGCCGGAAGAACTGGCCACGCATCGTTCCTCGCAGCCGGTTCCGGCGTTTGTAGAGTCGTGTCCGTTCTGTCCGGGCAACGAGAGCCAGACGCCCCTGGAAGTCATGCGCCTGCCGTTGCGCGACGAACCATGGCAGGTGCGGGTCATTCCCAATAAGTTTGCCGCACTGTCGAGCGATCTTCAGCCGACGCGCACTCCCCAACACCTTCGCCGCCGCATCGAGGGCTTCGGATATCACGAAGTCATCATTGACACTCCTGACCACTCGCGCACCATCGCTCAGCTGACCGATGCGCAGGTCAGTAGCGTACTGAATGCCTACAAGCAACGCTACAACGCGTTGAGCCTCGACCATCGCGTGAGCCATATCACGATCTTCAAGAACCACGGCGTTGATGCCGGCGCAAGCATGCAGCATCCGCACTCGCAGTTAATTGCCACCCCGATGATCCCGATTCAGGTGAGGCACCGTCTGCACGAAGCCCTACGCCACTACGACGATGTTGGCGAGTGCATGTTCTGCCACATGGTGGAGCGTGAAGTCGAGGACCAGACCCGCATTGTGGTCAAGAGCGACCGCTTCGTTGCGATGGAAGTATTCGCGTCGCCCACGCCGTTTGCCACGCACATCTTCCCGCTGCGCCACATGGCGAGCTTTGGCGATATTTCAGAAATGGAGATTGCCGATCTGGCGCGCGTACTTCGTGCTTTGCTCGCGAAGATGTATGTCGGGTTGCAGAATCCCGACTTGAACTTCACCATCCGCAGCGGTCCGGCGGAATATGCGGGGGCGCGGCACTTTCACTGGTATGTGAGCGTAATCCCGCGGCTGACGCGCGTCGCCGGTTTTGAACTGGGCTCAGGAATGTTCATCAACACGGTCTTGCCGGAAGAAGCGGCGGAGTTCTTGCGGAAGGTGAGCGTGGAGAAGGTGAATGCAGCAGGAGCGTGAGTGGATCTCCGGTCTTGGGTCTTAAGTTCTTGGCTATCGGGTCTTAGGATTTAGGAAAAGAACACCAATCCAGCTTGGACAGAAGCCAAGACTTTGAGACCCAAAACACGACACCCGAAACCTGAAGTCTGAGACCCAAGAACTAAGACCCAAGACCTGCGACCCACCCACCTCACGTCCTGTGATGCGTTTCGGCATCCCGGTAAGGAAACTCCGTGAGCGGACCAAACTTTTTCTTCTCGGCATAGAGTTGCCAGCGCCGGAGCACGATTCGCAGACCCGCCATGATCGGAATCGACAAGTAAATTCCCAAAATTCCCGCGACCTCTCCGCCCGCCATCACTCCAAAAATCGCCGCCAGCGGATGCAGTTCCATGCTTTCGCCCATAATGCGTGGAGATGAAACATAGTCCTGGATCAAGCGCCAGACTCCGAGAAAAACGATAAGCACGATCCAGTGTTTATAGCTCAGCAAGAGCGCTACGCCGAGAATGGTGACCGCTCCGACGAGCGGCCCAATTACGGGAATGAATTCCAGAAGTCCGCCGACCGTGCCGAGGGCAAGCGGATAGGGAACTCCCGCGATCGCCAGAAAGGCGGAGTACATCACAAGGGTCAACGCCGCAAGCGTCAGCTGTGCGCGAATGAAGTGCGCCAGCATCTGGTTCAGGTCGTTCAGCACATTCTCCAGAAACTCACGCTGCGGGCGCGACTGGATTGTCGAGAGCAAAAAGTCGCTGAAGGTGCGGCCGTCTTTCAGAAAGAAAATCGACAGTATGGGCACAACGATGAGCAGCCACGCCTGCTTGGCAACGTCGGCGGTGCGCAGTCCGATGCGCTGCGCGATGTCGGTGATTTCCTCCTGGTGCGAAGCCAGAAAGGATTTCACAAATTCGGTGGTCGCGGGTCTCCAGCCATGTTCCGATGCAATTTGACCCGCCAACTGGCCGGAGCTGACCTGGCTGATTAATCCCGGCAAGGATTGTCCCAGCCGCGCTCCCTGGTGCGCGATCTTGGGCCCGACCAGGGCAAAAAACACAGCCACCAGAGCAAGCAGGGAGGCATAGATGACGGCAATCGCGCGTCCGCGGCCTCTCAGCACGCGCTCCAGATGGTTGACCACCGGGCTCATCAGGTACGCGAAGAAAATCGCAAAGACAAACGCGATGAGCGTGGCGCGCGCGACGTAGAGAAATCCCAACGCCAGTGCGAACAGCAGCACCGTGATCAGGACCCGCGCCGTACGTGAGTCAGCCAGCAGCAATAAGTTTTCCAGGGTGGGCCCGCCGCCGGGGAAGAGTTGCTAGTCCCGGACTACTTCCGTGTTATCGGCAGGAATCGCCACCCGCATGAGCTTGAACGAATCGTGATCGTCCACCCACAGGGCCCAATCAAAGTTCTCTCCGCTTAGATTCAGCCGGAGTAATTCCCGTTCAGCACCCTTGAACGTTATTTTCTCTTTCCCGATGAGTTCTAACTTCACGCTCATTGAGGTCTGCTCCTGAGGCACGAGGACCCCAAATGATGCCGGGCCCGACTGGCACTTCAGATTTCCCGCTTCCGGCTTGCAGTCGGCAGCCAGATATTTCCAGATCAGCACTTCCCGATGCACAAAAAAGTTGTTGTCCAGAATAGGAGATGTGCTGGGCATGAGGAACGGCTTTTCCGCCGTCTTGTTCGATGCGGCAGTCACCTTCTCCATGAGGAAATCATTGTTGGGGACCACGGTCAGGGAACCGCTCGAACCCTGGGTCCAGTCATAGTGAAGCAACTCGCCCGTAGCGGTGATTTCGAGATCGGATTTCTGACCGGCAGAATCGGATCCCGCAATTTCCTTCAGTTGCGACTTGATGATGCTGGCGCCGTTTTTCTGTTCAATCGTGAAAGTCTCATTGACCACGCGCTGGCCCTTGATGAACACGCCGAATGTTCCCGAATCCACGATCTGTGCCGCGGCGGACTTGGGCTTCTCTTTCTTGTCGGCGGCGAAAACCGCCAGCGACGAGGCCAGCACCAGCGCCACCGCTTTGCTCATCCCTGTTTCCAGCTTCACTCGACTTCTCCTTGTTCCTCTCGCACCGGAATTTTCTTCAGTCCCAGCACTTGTTCAATCTCGGCCGCGATGGCTTCTATGCTGCGCTTGCCGGTTTGGATCCGGTGAGATGCCTTCGCATAACTGAAGCGGCGGTTCTCATAAAGTCCCTGGAACTGGTCCCTGTCTTGAAGCAACGGCCGCTGGGCCCCAGTTAAGCTTGCCTGATCGCAACAGCGCTGCCACAATTCGGCGACCGGCGCCTCAAGGAAAACGGTCGGTGCATTTGCCGCTTTCAGCAGCGCGGCATTGTGCGCCTGCACGAACGCTCCGCCACCCAGAGCAACGATCCTGACTGCGCCGTTCTTGAGTTCATCCAGCACGCTTTTCAGCGCGTTATGTTCGGCAAGGCGGAACTCCGATTCGCCGGAATCCCGGAAAATATCGGCAACTGTCCTGCCTTCGCGCCGTTCAATGCGGTTGTCCAGGTCTTCGAACGCCCAGTTCAGCCGTTCGCCAAGTACGCGCCCCACCATGGTCTTGCCCGCGCCCATGAAGCCGACGAGAAAGATCGCGTTGACCGGAACCCTTCCGCGCGAAGGACCCGCCTTTCTGCCGGCGCGCTTCTTTCCGCTCACCGTCTTGCCGGAGGTTTTCTTCAACCGGTTCCGGAGTCTTTTCTGAGATTCTATTTTGCGGAGCGTTTTCTGAGGTGGATTTTACCACTGAAGCTGCGCATGACTACGGTCGAAGAAACCGCCGCGCGCCCGATGGAACCCAGTAAGGCATTCCCCTCTTTGGCTACAAACGAGGAGTGCTGTGTGGGCTGAAGATGAATATCGTCGTGTACTTCGCCGCGCACTGTCTGCGCATTGACGTCGGCGGACGTGGAGTCCGGGACCGTGACATCAATATCGCCACTGTGGCTGGTGAGGCGATACAGGCCGCGGTCGCCGAAATCGCCGATATAGACGATTTGCCCGCTGGTTGAGATGACCTGAACAAGAGGACCGACCACGCCGTTAAGAGTGACGGTGCCGCTTAGAGAGTCGACCTCCACGTGCCCATCCTGCACATTGGTCAGTTTGACGGAGCCGTTCAAGGTCTTCACATGGACGTGCGCGTTGGAGATGTCCCGCACGTCCACCGTAGCGCCCGCGCCCTCCAGAGTGACATCGCCGCGGAGTTTTTCTGCGTGGAGTACTCCGCTGCTCGAATGCAGCGTGATACTGGCATCGGCCGGGACGAGAATTTCATAATCAACTTTGCCGGATTGGGCGTCGGCGCCCGGCAGAAGTCGCGACTCCACTTCTACGCGGTTTCCAATCAGGGTGTCTTCCACCTGGACCTTATCGGAGTACACAGCATTGACCGTCACAGTATTGCCTGTGGCAGGTTTTACTGAAATCGAGCCATAAGGATTGTTTACCGAAACGCCGGCTTTGGGACCGACATTGAAGTGGAATTCTTTGTGCGTCTCGGCCGCCAGCGCGGTAGCGGCAGTCATGGTTCCGGCAATTACCGCACTGATCACCGCCCGTTCGATTTTGCGCCCGCTCATATAGCTCCCCAGATCTTCCGTCGCGATGTTTGTCTCAAAGTCACAGTGCCGGGTGCGAAAACGGCGTCCATTATGGCAGAGAACGGTCCATTGCCAGATCAAAAAGCATGGCCTTTTGCTGATATGCATCCATCAGGGACCGCCGCGCTTCCTCGTCGTTAGGGTCTGCGGCCACACTGTCTTTCGCGTCTTGAATGGATTCGTTTACGCTGCGGAGATTGTCCGAATATGCGGCCTGCATTGCCGGGGCGAATGCGGCAACTTCCTGAATCAGATCGTCGTCATTCAAACCGGCGATTTCCATATCCGAAGCCGGTTTGGCGACTGGGACACGCGCTACGTTGTTGCTAACAGAGGCCGAATGAGGCCGGACGTAGATTCCAATGGCGATGAGTAGAGCCGCCGCCGCAGGAAGCAGCCAGCGGGCGAATCCCCATTGGCCAAAAGCAGGCAGAAGGGAACGGCCCGCATGCTGTGGGCGAATCAGGCCTTCCTGCCGCAATGCAATTTCGATGGAGTTCCAGACGCGTGGGCTAGGTTCTTCCGCTCCGCGCAGTTCGACGGCGGTGGCGATGAGGTTATCCAGATCTGCCACCAGAGATGAGCACTCCAGGCAGGCCTTCAGGTGGGCCCGCTGTGCGGCACTCTTGCCACTCTCGTTCTCGGCGAGACTCTCTCGCAGCTCAACGCAAGTCATACAACTCTCCCCAAGCCCCTGCTGCTTCGCTGTATTGCCTCTTCACAATGTCTCGCAGGTGTTGCACGCCAAGTTGCGCCAATCTGAGCTGGCTTTACTTACTTAGTTGCAGCAACTCGCTCTCAGGATTTCTCGGCTTTTTCAGCTCTATTCATCCGGAGCAGGTCACGCAACTTCATCCGTGCCTTATGCAATTGTGACTTGCTGTTTCCGATCGAGCAACCCACGATCGTGGCGATCTCATTATGTTCGTAACCTTCGACGTCGTGAAGCACAAAAATCGTGCGGTATCCGGGAGGCAGATCCGCAACTGCCTTCTGTAACTGAAGCCGGTCAATCGAGCCAGCCAGCGCCAGGTCTTCGGCCCCGAAGTCCTTCTTCGGAGTGTCTTCCTCGCCCGGTTGCGTGGTTTCCTCGAGCGAAACCACTGGAAGGCTCTTTTTCCGGAGGTGCATCAGCACCACATTGACCGACAGCCGATGCAACCAGGTCGAAAACGCTGATTCTCCTCGGAACGTCCCAATCTTCCGGTAAAGCTGGAGGAATGCTTCCTGGGTCAGGTCCTCCGCCTCGGCCGTATTGGATGTCATTCGCAGGCACAAGGAATATACCCTTCGCTTGTGCTTGTCGTAGAGTGCCTGGAACGCATAGGCGTCCCCTTGTTTGGCTCTTTCGATGAGCGCCGCTTCGTCGAAGTCGGGGCCCGGTCGCTGTACTGGGTCGGTCAAGTTGCCTTTTCCGGCCGCACCCCGTGAGATGCGGCTAAATATCTTTACGTTGTATGGCTTGCGGGCGTCGGGCTCAGCACCGAAGTAACGGCTGGATTCAAAATTCGAGAGCGGTTCTACCGTTCTTTGGATTCCGTCCGGTGCTTGTTCGTCGCCGGAAAGCCTTTGCTTGCGTACTGTTGAAAGTTTGTTCACTCAGGATAAGAACACTATCCCGAAAATAGAGTCGCAGTCTTCGTAATTTGGTAAATTCCTGGTCAATTCGTTGCCGCTTTGGCGGTGGTGATCGTCTCCAATCCATGGCCGTGAGGACCCAATTCCCGCTGGCGGAGCAGGAAGGCGAAGGTGAGGCCCAGAAAGCCCAGAATCGAAAAGATCCACATGCCCAGATTGTAGCCACTGGGGTTGTTCGCCCCGGCCTTGCTGTGGTCATTGGCCCACCCGATCATCAGGTTAAATCCTGCCAGCCCGATGTTCTGGATCATCGTCATCAGGCCATACGCCGTTCCCAGCTTTGATTGATCCACCAGATAGGCCACCGAAGGCCACATCACGGCTGGAATCAGCGAAAAGGCGATCCCCATCATGGCCATCGTTAGAAGCAGAATTGGAGGCAGATGGTGGGCAACAAAGGCGAAATGCCCGTCTATGGAAGAGGGCAGGTACACCGTCACATAGCTCGCCGACCGGATGTAGGCCATCATCAGGTAAACCGGAATCAGCAGCAGGGAACCGAGCATCATCAGCAACGCGCGCTTGCCCAACTTGTCTACGAATAGGCCGAAGATCGGCGTCCCGAACATGGTAAAGAGAGTCAGCATGCCGACCAGGTCGCCACCGGCTTCGCGGCTGACGTGATGCGCGTCCATGAAGAACTTGTAGGCAAAGGTTTCGAACGGGAAGATGCCGGAATAAAACGTGATGCACAATGCGACGATGTACCAATACGACAGGCCAAAGGCCTTGACATCGCTGAAAAGAACTTTATCGGTCGAGCCTGCCGGCCCAATCCGGTAGCGCTTCTCGGCGTAGACCTCGAGCGCCCAGTAGATAATTGCGCCGACCACGCACAGCGAGCCAAACCCAACCGAAATGAGCAGGGGATTGCGCCAGTAGGAATACGCAAATCCTGCCCACGAAGGCGATTGTTGCGCCAGCAGCGATCCGAAGCGCGAGATCATCAGGTTGATCCCAAACGCGAAGCTGAGTTCCTTACCGCGGAACCATTTGGCGACGGCGGTGGTTACGGCAACGATCAGAGATTCTGCGCCGAGGCCGAACAGCAGGCGTCCGGTCGCCATCACCGAAAGCGCGCCGGAGAGGGTGGTGACTGCCGATCCCACGAAGCACAGAACGCCGAAGAGAAACACCGCTTTTCGAGTTCCGATGCGATCGACGACGTATCCGCCGATCACCACCATGAACACATTTGGGATGCTGTAAATCGCCTGGAGCAGGCCGATGTTCGAATCGGAATATCCAAGCTGCTTGGCGAGAAGGTCGGCGATGGGTGCGATGCAGTCGTAAACGTAGTAGTTGCCGAACATCGTCAGGCTGACGAAGATCAGCACCAGCCAGCGAAACGACCGGCTGGGTTCAGGACGCGAGTCCGGCATGCGGGTCCTTTGCGATTGGCTGTGAAATCACGACGAGAGAGATTAGCAGATTCAGCAAGGAGCTACGAGCCTCGAGCTACGAGTTATGAGCTATGAGCTTCGAGCAGTTAGCATTGGCAATTCGTCGTGAATGTCCTACGGACGAGCGCTCGACTTCAGTCCTTGAAAAGCGGACGTTTGGCCCCAGGGCGATGGCGAATTGCCACATGCCCAATTGCTCATAGCTCATAGCTCATAGCTCGTAGCTCGTAGCTAACTCCCCACGAACTTCGCATATAAGCTCCGCGCCACCGCCGTATCGGTCGTACCCTTGATGATCGCGCGGCCGTCCGGAAACAGCGTCATCTCATACGGCTCGTGCCAGAACTTCAGCACGAAATCATTGTGCCGGACGGTTCCATGCGACCGGAGCCGCCGATCCATCTCGACGAAGTCAATGGGCCGTTGCCTCTCATGAATTTGCACCGAATTCCTGCCGCACAGCGTGATGTGCGGACGGCCTTCGCCAGCCAGGTGAACGAAGTCGTGCTGGCCGCAGGCGCGGCATCCCGTTCGAGGACTGGCAGCAGAGATCTCGGCATGCTCATTCGTCCACAGATCGAAGGAAAGCAGCGTCCTCCTCAGCTTTCCAATCTCGCCGACCAGAAATTTTATTGCCTCGGTGGCTGCGATCGAAGCAACCAGACTCACTACCGAGTTCAGGATGCCCGACGTCTCGCAGGTTTCAACCATTCCTCGCGGAGAATCCGGGAAGATGCACGCCAAACACGCAGTTACGCCAGGCAACACATTGAGCGTAACGGCGTAGCTGCCGACCGCTGCCGAATAAATCCAAGGACGCGAGCGAGAAACTGCGAAGTCATTGAGCAGATACCGCGTTTCAAAGTTGTCGGTCCCGTCAAGGATGAGGTCCATTCCTTCGAGCAGCCCTTCAATATTCACCGGAACAAGGTCTTCAACTTTTGGTTCAACCTTGATCTCAGAGTTGAAAGCGCCAATCTTGCGCGCCGCCGCCACCGCTTTGGGAAAAGACTCCGCCGCGTCGGCTTCATCGAAAAGCGACTGTCTCTGCAAATTGCTGGCCTCGACATAGTCGCGGTCGATGATACGTAACGTTCCGACTCCTGCGCGGGCCAGCAATCCCGCCAGCGCGGACCCAGTGGCTCCGCAGCCTACAATCGCGACGCGAGCTGCAGCCAACTTTCTCTGGCCTTCCTCGCCGATTCGCTGGAAGAGAATCTGCCGCGAGTAGCGTTCGGAAAAATCCGTGGCCGTCGTTACACCGATTTTCGTTGTTTCCTGTGCCAAAGAGGTCACCAGTCACGCGTCGTAAAACCATTATTATAAGGGGCTGGGCTGAACGGGGAGCGGCCCTTGGCCGCTTTGCAACTAGCCGGAGATCCGTACAACGACAGGTTGGGTGCGTTCCATCGAAGTCAAGAGCGCCCGATTTTTCAAGGACACCTTTTGCCGAAACGTTGCGCGACATGTCTGATCGCGATGCTCTTACTGTGGCTCGCAGTCCTGCCGCCGCGTTCTTCGGCATGGGCCGGGCAAGAACCGTCGCCTGCGGCCGAGTCCGGCTACGAGGGCAAGACAGTTCTTTCCATTGATCTGCCGGGAAGCGCCACGGCGAGCCGTGACCATCTCCTGCAACTGCTGCCGCAAAAGGTCGGCGCGGCGCTCGATCGCGATCACATTCGCGAGAGCATTCGCATCCTCTACGCCACTGGCCGCTTTGCCGATATTCAGGTGGAGGCTGTTCCGTCGGGCAATGGAGTGGCTCTAAGCTTCGTAACATCCCCGAACTTTTTCGTCGGAGCCGTTGATGTAGACGGCGCTCCCAGCCGGCCAAATGCTAACCAGATTGTCAACGCCGCCAAGCTTCAACTGGGCGAGCTCTACAACCGCGACAAGCTCGACCGGGCCCTGGAGAACATTCGCCAGGTCATGCAGGAGAACGGCTACTACAAAGCCAAAGTCAGCGCCGAAGCCGTGTCGAACCAGCAAAACCACCAGGTCGACGTCATCTTTCACATCATCCCCGGCTCCCAGGCCCACGTCGGCGAAGTGAGGGTGACAGGAACCTCCACCAACTCGGCGATCGAGGTCCAGGGAATCGCCCACATGAACCGCGGCGATCGCATCACGGGAGTGCGCGTCAGCGATTCGTTGCGCCGGCTGCGCAAACGCTTCCAAAAGCGCGATCACGCGCTGGCGCAGGTTTCCATCGCGGAGCAGACTTACGATCCCGAAACAAACGTGGTGAATTTCACCTACCAGATCGATCCCGGACCGGTCGTTCTCATTTCGGCGCAGGGTTACCACATCAGCAAAGGCGTTCTAAAGAAGGAAATCCCTGTGTATGAAGAAAACGCCGTGGACGACGACCTGCTCAACGAAGGCAAGCGCAATCTCCTCGACTATCTTCAGTCGCGCGGCCACTTCGATGCCAGTGTCGATATTCACAAAGAAAGCGATCCCAAGGCCCTGCACGTGATCTACCAGATCGATCCCGGCCCGCTACATAAGCTGGTTGCTGTTGAAATTGCCGGCAACAAGAACTTTCTTGATACAGCAAAGCTGCGGTCTTACCTGCAGATTGAACCTGCCCGCCGCTTCCTGAGCCATGGCCGCTACAGCGAAGTGTTGCTCAAGAATGATGTCGCGACTCTGGAAGGTCTCTACCGCAGCAACGGGTTTCGTGACGTCAAGATCGAGACCAAAGTGGACGACAACTACAAGGGCGCATCCAACCGGCTTGCGGTGCACATCTTCATCCAGGAAGGCGAACGGACGCGCGTGGGCGAGGTCCACGTTGTCGGCAATGAACTCGTGCCCCGCACCAGTCTGCCCGAACTCAGCATTCAGGCGGGACAGCCGTACTCCGAGCAGGACCTGGCCAGCGACCGTGAGCGAATCCTCAGCTACTACTTCGACCACGGATTCCCCAATGCATCCCTGGAGCTTTCCACCACCCCCTCGACCACAGAGGCAAATCGCACTGACGTGGCCTATAGGATCACGGAAGGAGAGCATTTCACCGTCGATCGCGTGATGGTCGCGGGTACCGAACACACCCGCGACTACGTCGTTCAGCGCGAATTGCGGGTCCATTCCGGAGATGCGCTCAGCCAGCAGGATCTGCTGGACACGCAGACGCGCCTCTACAATCTCGGCATCTTCAGCCAGGTGGATACAGCGGTACAGAACCCGGAGGGCGCCGATCCGAAAAAAAACGTGCTGGTGCAAGTGCAGGAGGCCAAACGCTATACGTTCACTTATGGTCTCGGATTCGAATTTGGGACGGGGCAACCGGCGGGAGAGGAAACTGGAGTAAGCCCGAGAGTTGGTTTCGACGTGACCCGCCTCAACGTCTTTGGCAGAAATGAGACCTTGGACTTCCAATCCCACGTCGGCCGCTTGCAGCAACGTGGACTCATCAGTTTCACGGTTCCCAAGCTCTTCGATAGCGACAGGTTCAAGCTCATCTACACGATTTTTTACGACAACAGCCTCGATGTTGCGACGTTCACCTCGCGGCGCATCGAAGGCAAGATCGACCTCCGGCAGCAATTCGGCAGCGCCGGCACGGAGCCGGGCACTCGTCCGGGGCCGAACTCCATCAGCTACCGATTCGATTTCCGCCTGGTGAAAGCGAACAACTTTGCCGAAGGCTTCTCCCCCGGGGAAATCGCTTTGTTATCGCTTCCGGCGCGCGTCGGTGGCCCGGGCTTTACGTTTATTCACGACAGGCGCGACAATCCGCTGGAGAGCACAACAGGCGACTACTTCACGCTCGACGCCTTTGCTGCAACGAGTTTCTTCGGATCACGCTCAGACACGGAAGATTCCAGCTTGCCTACAAACTTTGGCCGCTCCCTGGCGCAGTATTCGACTTATTACGCCTTTGGCGGCAAAGGCAGGCCGGAGCGACGCTTTGTCTTTGCCCGTTCTACTACCCTCGGTATTGCTCAGCCATTCGGGGGAACGCGCGTCCTTCCTCCCGGCTCATGTCCCCTCAATTCCGCCGGCGAGCCCACCTGTACCAACATCGCGACCATTCCGCTGCCCGAGCAGTTCTTCGCCGGAGGCGGCAACTCCCACCGCGGATTCGGGTTAAATCAGGCAGGCCCTCGCGACCCGAGTTCCGGCTTTCCAGTGGGCGGAACCGCGGTATTCGTCAATAATCTGGAGCTGCGGCTTCCGCAGACCGCCTTGCCGTATTTCGGGGAGGGTTTTGGTTTTGCCATTTTTCACGATATGGGGAACGTATTCACTGCGCCGCACGACGTGCTCGATGGCCTGTTGCGCTGGCATCAGGCCGATCCCGCCCAGTGCCTGCCCAGTAGTACAACGGCCACCCAGTGCATTACCGATTTCAACAACTCCCGCTATGATTACACTTCGCATGCAGTGGGAGTTGGCGTACGATATAAGACACCGATTGGGCCCCTGCGTTTTGATTTTGGTTACAATCTGAATCCGACCCGGTATTTTCAGGCGTTTACAACCACGGATCCAACGACCGGGATCATGACGACGAACGTAGAAGCGCAGCGCCTCCGCCACTTCAACGTATTTTTCAGCATAGGTCAGCCATTCTAAATGTCTAAGGTGTGTCGAAAGACGATCACGCTGGCGTTGCTCACTTTGTTGCTGAGCATAGCGTCCCTTGTTCCTGCACATGCGGGCGAAGTCATCGACCGCATTGTGGCGACCGTGAACGGCCACATCATTTTGCAGAGCGACTGGAATGACGCCCTGCGCTATGAAGCGTTACTTAATGGGCGGGCGGTAAGCCTGTTCACTGACGATGAGCGCCGCGCCGTGCTTGACCGCCTGATTGATCAGGAATTGCTCGACGAACAGATGAAGTCGGCGTCGTTCCAGCATGCTTCCGAGGCCGATACCGAGGCGCAGATTGCCCAGGCCCGCAAGCTGTATCCCGACGCGGCAACGCAGCAGGGCTGGCAGAAGATTCTGGATAGCCACGGAATCACCGAGAAGTCCCTTACCGCACACGTGCAGCAGCAGATTGATCTGATGCGACTGGTGGATGCGCATCTTCGTCCCGCGGTGCAGATCGATTCCAAAAGTGTCGAGGCCTACTACCGCGACAAATTTGTCCCTCAGTTGAAGGAATCGGGCGTGGGCGAGGTCCCGCTCGCGGATGCCTCCGCCAAGATCCGCGAACTTCTTACCGAGGAGAAGGTCAGCGAGTTGATGGTGTCGTGGCTGCAGTCGCTGAGATCGGAAAGCAAGGTCACGATGGCCAGTATCGCTGAATCTCCCGGTGATGGAGTTCAGACGCGGTGACGGACGCTTCCGCCGCCCGACCCCGCCGCCGGTGGAAATATCTTCTGATTATCTTCGGTGCCCTGATCTTCCTCGCGCTGATTAGTCTCTGGTACATCAACACCGATTCTTTTCAAGGTTACGTGCGCAGCCGAATCGTGCAGGAAGTCGAGCGGATCACCGGAGGCCACGCCGAAGTCGGCAGCTTCCACGTTGTCCCATTCCATCTGCAGGTTGAAGTTCGCAACATCACCGTCCACGGAAAAGAGGATCCGGCCGATGTGCCTCTCGCCCATGCCGACAGCCTGCTCGCGCAGTTGAAAGTAATTTCGCTGGCGCGCAAGGAATTTGGTTTCATCAACGTTTCGCTCGACCATCCGGTGGTCCATATCGCCATTTCCTCCGATGGCACCACCACGAATGTTCCCGGCCTACGCGTGCAGACTCCGGTTCCAGTGGACCAGCGCGTGGAACAACTCTTTGCGCTTTCCATCGATCATCTCTCGGTGCGCAACGGCGAATTGCTCTGGGGAGACAAGAAAATCCCGCTGGATTTTGCAGTCAGCGGCGCCGATCTCCACATGGATTACTCGTTTTTGCGTCGTCGCTACGAGAGCCATCTCACGCTTGGCAAGGTGGACACCAACTTCGACGGCTTCCGGCCTTTCTCATGGATGGCTTCGGCTAACTTCAGCCTGGGCACATCCTTCGCGGACATTTCGTCGCTAACGTGGAACTCAGGCCGCTCTTCGCTGAAAGCGAATGGGCGCATCAGCGATTTCCGCGACCCGCGCTTCGACGGTACTTATGACGCCCAAGTTGAAATGGGAGAAGCCGCCGCGATCGCCCGGCGCAATGAGCTCCGGCAGGGTGTGGCGCAATTCAAAGGCACGGGGCACTGGTCACTGGAGGAATTCAGGGCGTCCGGCGTCGTCGCTATGCGCGATGTTGGCTGGCAGGACAAGCAGTTCTCCATGAAAGATGCCAGCGCCAACGCCGACTACACGCTTACCGACCAGCAATTCAGGCTTACGAAACTGCAAGGCAAAATCCTGGGTGGAAGTTTCACCGGCGATGCCGAAGTCGAAAACTGGTTTCATAGTGAGCCCCTCTCGCGGGGAAAAGGTCAGCGCGATGACGTCGCGATATTTTCCACGGCGAAACCTGCGCGCAAGATGACAGAGAAAACGAAAACTCCAGGCATACAAAGCGGCGTTGTGCATCTCCGCGTGCACGATATTTCGACAGTTGATATGGCGAACGCTCTGGAAGTGAACTGGCATCCGCTTCACCACTTTCGTCCGGCGGGATTGGCCAACGGCAGCGTGGATGCTCTCTGGCGCGAGTCGCCGAATAATGCGGACGTGTCTTTCGCGTTGTCCGTGAATCCGCCCGCAAAGCTGGCCGCGCGCGAACTTCCGGTGACGGCGCAGCTTCAAGGCCGCTACCGCGGTGTGGCCGATTCGCTGGAGCTTTCCCAATTCACCTTGTCCACGCCGTCGTCGAAAATCCAGGCGTCGGGAACCCTGGCATCTCCCTCCGCGGTGCACGTTTCGGTTTCCACGTCGAACCTTGACGAATGGCGTCCGCTGATCCTTGCCTTCGGAGGCCCGTCCGAGTTGCCTTTCCGCGTGGATGGTAATGCGGGCTTCAATGGAGTTGTCGGCGGTACTTTCTCGTCTCCAACGCTCGCGGGAACTCTGGCCGCCCAGGATTTCGCATTCACTGTTCCTGCAACCTCGCGCACTCCCGAAAAAGAAGTGCAGTGGGATTCGCTCAGCGCCAGCATGCAGTTTTCCACGCATGAACTGAATGTTCGCGGCGGCACATTACGTCGCGGAAATACCAGCGCCGATTTCGAACTGAGCGCCATACTGCAAAAGGGCCACTTCACTGAAGACGCTGCCTACACGGCGAAAGTGGACCTTCACCATGTGGATGTCGCCGCCACCGCGGCTCTTGCGGGATTTGACTATCCGGTATCCGGCACCGCCGATCTCTCGCTTCAGATCGGTGGAACGCGTGAGCATCCGCAGGCCCAGGGCCACATTCACGCAGTCAATGCTTCTGCCTACGGAGAAAAAATTGACCAGCTCGATGCGGATCTGCAGGTTCAACCCAACGAAACGGCTCTTACGAACATCCGCCTCGCGCACGACGATGCGCAGATGAGTGGGACAGCCGCATACGCACCCAGCTCGCGCGTATTCCGTCTCGATCTTGCGGGAAAAAATTTCGATATCGCCCGCGTCCGCCAGATTCATCTCGATCGCCTTCCCGTCTCAGGCCGGGCTGATTTCACCCTGAAGGGAACCGGCACGCTCGGTGTGCCCGAGATCAACGCTGCAATCCATGTCCGCGACCTTACTCTTGGCCGCGAACTCGCTGGGGGCATGGACTTGGAGGGGGTGACGAAAAACGGTCAACTGCGGCTGAGCGGGTATTCCGAATTTACCCATGGCACCTTCAAACTGGACGGCACCGTCGAAATGCATGGCAACTACATGGCGAACCTGGCGCTGAAGATGGAGCAGTTCGATCTGGATTCGCTCTGGGCGGCTTACCTGGGCCAGCAACTCACTGGACACTCAGCCGTGTCCGGCACTGTTGCGATGGAGGGCCCCCTTCGCTATCCGCGGAGGTGGAGGTTGAATGGCACGCTGCCTGACCTTGCCCTCGAAGTTGAATACGCCAAGTTACACAGTCAAGGGCCGGTGAATTTCGCCTACGCCGATCAGACGATCAACATTGCGCCAGCGCATTTTGTCGGCGAGGGCACCGACATGACGGGGCAGGGCTCGATCCAGTTCTCCGCGCCGCAGGCGCTGGAATTGTCCGCCGCAGGGCACGCGGACCTCCGCTTGCTCGGTACGCTTGATCCGAATCTCACCGCGTCTGGATTGATGTCCATCAATATGACTGTCGCAGGCACCCTGCGTGATCCGCTTCCTCAGGGAACCATCCAGCTTCAGAATGGCGCTGCCAACTACGCCGGCCTGCCCAGCGGACTGAGCGAGATGAATGGCAAGCTTTCGTTCACCCGCGAGCGCATTCACATTGACCAGCTCGCTGCTAAGACGGGCGGCGGCTCGCTCGACCTGAAGGGCGACGTCACCCACTACAACGGCCAATTCAACTTCAATCTTTCCGCAGCCGGAAGAGACGTCAGGCTGCGCTATCCGCCGGGCGTGAGTTCAACCGCAAATGCCGATCTGAAATGGGTGGGAAGCCGCTCCAGTTCTACCATCTCAGGCGATGTGATGGTGACGAAGCTGGCTATGACGCCGGGTTTTGATTTCGGGTCGTATCTCGAACGCAGCCGCCAGACTACATCCATCACTCCGGCAAATTCTCCGCTGTACAACGTCAAGCTTGCGGTAAACGTCCGCACTGCGCCCGAACTTCAGATGAAGACGGCGGTCGCCCGGCTCTCCGGCGATGCCGATCTTCGCCTGCGCGGTTCTGTCGCGCGACCCAGCGTGCTGGGACGCGCCGACATCCTCGAAGGGGATGCGACATTCAACGGCATCAAGTTCCGCCTCGAGCGCGGCGACGTGACATTCGCCAATCCAGTCGCCATCGAGCCGCAGGTCAACCTTCAGGCGACTACCCACGTACGCAACTACGATCTCGACGTCACGGTCACGGGAACTCCCGATCGCCTCAACATCAATTATCGCTCTGAACCGCCTTTGCCCAAGTCTGACATCATCGCCCTTCTGGCTCTGGGCCGCACGAGCGAGGAGTCTGAGCAATTGCAGCAGCAGTCCGGTCAGACGATGTTCAGCGACGTGGCGACGGCGATGATCATCAACCAGGCCATCAATGCCACGGTCAGCAACCGCCTGCAAAAGCTTTTCGGAGTCAGCCGCATCAAAATCGATCCTCAGGGACTGACCACGTATACCAATCCCACTGGCCGCGGCCCGCAGGTCACGATCGAAGAGCAATTTGCCAACAACCTTTCTCTCACCTACAGCACCAACGTTTCGCAGAGCGGCGATCAGATCATTCAGGGCGAGTACTACATCGATCGGAATGTTTCGATTGTCGGAACCCGCGACCAGAACGGCGTGGTCAGCTTCGACCTGCGCATCCGCCGCCGCAGGAAATAGAATCGGTCTGCAAATTCGGCTGCTGCTAATGGCTTTCAATGGCGCTTTCGGGTGGCGCGGCGCTTCAGTGCAGCGATAACTGGCGAGTTTGTTGTCAGCGGTTTTAAGCCGCTGAGGTGCTCTACGTTAATGATGCCCATCGACACCAACTCCACATTTTCATCACTGCGATTGCGGATGGTGGACTCCCAACTGCGTGCCCGCGGCATCTCCGATGCGCGCGTGCTCGATGCCATGGCGCGGGTTCCCCGCCACGAATTTGTACCGGAAACCTATCGTGATCAGGCTTACGAAGATCATCCCGTGGTTATCGGTGAGGGCCAAACGATCTCACAGCCCTACATTGTCGGCCTAATGCTCGAAGTGCTGGCGCTTTCTCCAGGCGACCGCGTGCTCGAGATCGGAACTGGTTCAGGCTATCTGACCACGCTGCTGGCGGAATTGACGGCCCAGGTCGTTTCGATCGAACGCCACGCTTCGTTGGCGGACCGGGCGCGGGCATTACTCAGCAAGTTGGGCGATGCGAACGTCCGCATCATCACCGGAGATGGCACGCAGGGATTCGCCGAGGCTGGCCCCTACAACGCTATCATCGTTTCGGCAGCGGCCTCGGAGTTGCCGCAAGCGCTCACTGACCAACTCGCCGAAGGCGGACGAATGATCGTCCCTGTCGGCGGCTCCGAGTCACAGCAACTCCAGTTCATCCGGAAGGTGGAAGGGAAGTTGATCATCCAGCCGCGCGAGCTGTGCCGCTTCGTGCCACTGGTGCGGGATGGGCTTTAGGTCTCAGGTCTTCGGTCTCAGGTTCCAGGTCTCAGGTTTCAGGTCATTGATCAAGATATTGAGCGTTTTGGCGTTCATTCAACCCAGCCGGGCCAGCGCCCAAGGCCAAAGTCTGAGACCTGAAACCCAAGACCCAAGACCACGATTTACAATCATTCCGTGCCCGTCCTCCACAACCTGCGCGTGACGCTGGAAATGATCAAGTGGGAGCACTCCGTCTTTGCTCTCCCGTTTGCTCTTTGCGGCGCGATGCTCGCTGCCGGAGGAATTCCTTCGACGCGCCAGTTGATCTGGATCATCGTCGCCATGATCGCGGCACGTTCCGCCGCAATGGCCTTTAATCGCTGGGCCGACGCATCCATTGACGCGGCGAACCCTCGCACCAGCACGCGCGCCATTCCTGCCGGACATCTTTCTTCCGGCTTCGTCGCCGCCTTTGTTGTCGTATCGAGTGGTTTATTCGTGCTGGCGGCGAGTCAGTTGAACCGCCTGACGCTGGTTCTGTCGCCCCTCGCGCTGGCAATCGTTTTGCTCTACTCATATACCAAACGCGTCACGCGCTGGTCGCACCTGGTCTTGGGATTTGCCCTTGGCATCGCTCCCGCCGCAGCGTGGATCGCGGTGCGTGGCTCGCTCGATCCGCGCATCCTTCTTCTGACCGCCGCGGTGACGTTCTGGGTCGGAGGCTTCGACGTTCTCTACGCCTGCCAGGATTACGATTTCGACCGCCAGACGGGACTTCACTCGATTCCGCGTTACCTCGGCATCGAACGCGCGCTTTGGGTCGCGCGTACCTTTCATCTCCTCATGCTGGCGTGCCTGATTGGATTGCTGTGGTCATTCGGTCTCGGAAAGTTGGCATCGGCGGGCGTCGCCGTAGTCGCGCTCTTGTTGGCCTACGAGCATTCGCTCGTCTCGGCCGATGATTTGAGCAAGCTCAATGCCGCCTTCTTCACCATGAATGGTGTCATCTCAGTCGTTTTTTTCCTGTTCGTCGCCACAGACTTGTTGCTGCGAAAGTAAGGGCCACAGTCGGCACAAATTCAGGCATAAAATCGGAGGGGCTCTCGTGCTTCGAAATTTCATTACGCTGCCCACAATCGCTTTACCATTCCTGCTTGCTGCTTTTGCTTCAGCTCAACAAACCGCTGCAAAGCCGGCGCCCGCTCCCGGTAGCGCAGCCGATCTTGTGCAGCAAGCCGATAAATTGAGTTCTCAGGGTAAGCAGGACGAAGCCCTCGCACTCTACCGTCAGGCGCTGGAGAAATCCCCCGATTCCTACGAGGCGCATTTGGGCATCGGGGAAGCCCTCGATCTGAAAGGCGACTACGCGCAGGCCAGAGACAATCTCGATAAAGCGATCGACCTTGCTCCAGCGGATTCGAAATCCCAGGCCCTTCGCGCCATGGCCATGTCCTACGCCTTCGAATCGAACGCTCCCAAGGCGGAAGAATACGAGGTCCAGGTGTTCGATGCGCGCATCAGGAAGGATGACTTCGCCGCCGCCGGCGAAACCTGCACAGAACTCGCGCGCATCTATCTCGAATCGGGCGATCCCGATCTCGCTTACAAGTGGTACAAGACCGGCTACGAAACCGCACTCCGCAAGCCGGACATCTCGGAAGCCGACAAGAACTTGTGGCTCTTTCGCTGGGAAAATGCGCAGGCTCGAATTGCAGCCCGGCAGGGCAAAGCGGACGAGGCGAAGCAGCACATCTCAGCCGCGAAAGCTGCACTGGAAAAGGCGAACAATCCCGATCAGGCGCGCTTCTATCCCTACCTCACGGGCTATGTGGCTTTTTATCTCAAGGACTACAAGACGGCGATCACCGACTTGCAGAAGGCGGACCAGCGCGAGCCGCTGAACCTGGTCCTCCTCGGTGAGGCCTACGAAAAATCAGGCGAAGCAGCAAAGGCGAAAGAGTATTACCGCAAAGTGCTGATGTCGAACGCGCACAACCCTACAAATGGGTTCGCCCGGCCGGTGGCGAAGAAGAAGTTGGCCGGCAGCTGAAGGCTCAAAGAAAAAGGAAGAATGCGGATGGCCTGCATTCTCCCCGGTGATTTCTACCTTTCGCTCTTACTGGTTGACTCGCAGCAGCAGTAGAGTGCCGCTTTCCAACTTTACGTTGTTCTTGTCCGACGTCAGCGTCGAACCTTGCTGCGCGTTGGAATTCGGCGAAAGATTCAGGTTCGAAATCCCGACTACGCCTTGCGTTTTACCGTTGATCTGAGGACGTGCGCTCGTAGTCGGCGTTTCTGGGCTGGCAGATGGAGCGGATGGCGGAGCCTGCGTTTGTCCGCTCATCGGACTGCTCGGGGTCCGGCCAGCCATAGAGCCAGAGCCGCCACCTCCCGTCGACCCGGAAGACGGCGCGCCAGCGGTTTCCTCGCCGCCCGCGCTGTTGTTGTTCTGCTCCTGCCCAACCACCGCCTGAATTGACATGGGCACCTGCACAGGTTCATTTTTCAGGACGGCCTGATTGAAGGCAATGGATAATTGCGATTCTTTCTGTTCTTTGCTGTGCGCCTGCACAGCCGTCACGTGACCGATCACCTTCGTATCCTTCGGAACGAGTACGTCTCCCGTCGACGTTTTCATATCCATAGTCACTTTTCCCACAACCTCATCGCCCGTCTTCGCTTTCTTGGCGTCGACGGTTTTGGTCAGCGCTACCGGAATCACGCTGCCGGGCGCGATACCCGGAGAGTTGGCCGGCCGATTGGCGGCAGTCGGCGGCGCCTGTGGCGCACCTTGTGGAGTGCCGGGAGATGCAGGACTCGTTTCTTGCGCCAGCATTGCGCAGCTGAGCAACGAAATGATCGCTGCGAGCCGAAAAATATTTTTCATGCAACCTCTCTTTCTCGAACTAGCTCTGCTTAAGAAGTCAACGCGGTAAGCCTGTGAAGGGTAGATGCAACTCCCACGCGAAAAGTGGGCTGGAATGTTTGTCAAAAACCTGGCCCCAACCCTCTTGTCTTCAATAGCATCGGAATGGCATGTCGCTCCGCTCACTATTTGTCGCTCTCCTTGCCGCCAGCCTGTTCTTTATGGTCGCCTGTTCCAATCAAAATCCTGACCAGATCCGGCAGAAGACTGCTGAAGAGACTGCCGCTGTGAAGCGCGACACGAAAGCGGTCGCTGAGGGCATCAAGGAAGGCTTAAGCAAGAAAAGCGCTGTGGATCTGAACAAGGCCTCCAGGCCGGATCTTTCCGCTCTGCCCGGCATCACCGATGCCAAGGCGGACAGGATCATCGCCGAGCGTCCCTACGCAAATGCTCACCAGCTAGTAACGCGCCATGTGCTGACCGAAAACGAGTACTCGCAGATTCAAGACCGAGTGGTGGTCTCACGCTAGCCCAGGTACGGACAGCCGCCCGCGCCTGTCCGTAGACCGTAAGCTCGATTGCGCCGCTTACGCTAATAGCCGACGCCTTCTCGCCTGCGATATCATCAAAAGGATGACTTTTTCGCACGCGACCATGGCTCACGAATCCCAGGCCCACGCTTTCCAAACGGACGATCGTCGTCTGCAGCCGATTCATGACAAGGTCATGGCCGGTGAGCGGCTCAATACTACCGACGCCCTCGCTCTTTATCGTACGGGCGACATTCTCGCCGTGGGATGGATGGCGAACGCCGTCCGCGAGCGCATGCACGGCGATAAGACGTACTTCAATGTCAACCGTCATATCAATCCTACAAATGTATGCGTTGCGGCATGCCGGCTGTGCGCCTTCGGCCGCAAGAAAGACGCCCCGGGCGCCTACACCATGGCGCTCGATGAAGCCTTTCAGACCGCGGCATCCGGCTACACCGAAGCCGTCACCGAATTTCACATCGTCGGCGGCCTGCATCCGGATTTGCCCTTTCAGTATTTCCTCGATCTCTGTTCAGGACTGAAAGAGCGCTTTCCCCAGGTGCATCTCAAAGCCTTCACTATGGTTGAGGTCGCCTATCTGGCGCGGCGCGCCAAGCTCTCGATCCGCGAAACACTGGAGCAATTGAAGGCCTCGGGAGTGGATTCGCTTCCCGGCGGTGGCGCGGAAATTTTCGCCGACCGTGTGCGCCACATTATCTGCGACCACAAGATTGACGGCGACCAGTGGCTGGAAACGGCAAAGATGGCGCATCAACTTGGATTGAAGTCGAACGCAACCATGCTCTACGGCCACGTCGAAAATGACGAAGACCGCGTAGACCATCTGCTCAAGCTGCGTGCCTTGCAGGACGAAACCGGCGGCTTCCAGACGTTTATCCCGCTGGCGTTCCATCCTGACAACACGCCCTTGCAGCATCTGCCGAAGACAACCGGCATGCTCGACATCAAGCAGATCGCAGTCAGCCGTCTCGTACTCGACAACTTCCCGCATATCAAGTCGTACTGGCAGATGATGACCGCCAAGATCGCGCAGATTTCTCTGCGCTTCGGCGCCGACGACATGGATGGAACAGTGATTGAAGAAAAGATCTACCACGATGCCGGCGCGACCACCCCGCAAGGCATGCGCCGCGAGGAGTTGGAGCGGTTGATCCGCGCCGCGGGACGCGAACCGGTCGAGCGCGATACGCTATATCACCCTGTGACCCGGACCGAAACATCGGTCACGGTCGCGGTGTAACTTAAGAAACGCGTCGCGATTTGCGTACTTTCTTTTCGCCCGCTGAACTTCGCCCAAGCCGCATTAATATCGCGATTCGCGCGCCCGCCGGAATGCCATGCCATGGAAACGTTTTAACATTGACATTTTCGTGCCCGGCATAATCCAATAGCCGCACTCATGGAAACCTCGACCGCCGGCACTTCCTCTGCTTCCGCCGGCGTGCCGCGCCTGCGCCGCACGCTGAGCCTCTGGGACCTGATTTTCTACGGAATCGTTCTGATTCAGCCCATCGCGCCCGTGCCACTGTACGGCGTGGCGCAGAAACTTTCCGACGGCCACTTCGTCACGATCATTCTGATCGCGCTGTTCGCAATGATGATTACCGCGGTCAGCTATGGACGTATGGGGACTCTCTATCCAACGGCGGGTTCGGCATACACGTATGTCGGCAAGGGATTGAATCCTCACCTGGGATTTCTTGCCGGATGGGCGATGATTCTCGACTATCTCTTGCAGCCGCTCATCAACACCGTCTGGATCTCCACGGCGCTTCACGAGCGCTACGTACAGCAGGTGCCGTTTGTCGTGTGGGCATTGTTGATTGCGGGCATTATGACGGCGCTGAACCTGATCGGAGTGAAGGCATCGGCCAACGCAAATAAAGTGCTGCTCGCGGTCATGTCTGTAGTGGTGGTTGCGTTCATCGTGCTGGCGTTGAAATTCCTATATGGAGGGCAAGGCTGGGGCGGGTTGTTCTCGTTACAGCCGCTCTACAATCCGCAGACGTTCAACGCGCACAAGATTCTGACCGCGACTTCGTTCGCGGCTCTGACCTATATCGGATTCGACGGAGTGACTACCCTGGCCGAGGACGTGGAGAATCCGAAACGCAATGTTCTGCTGGCCGTGGTCTTAACCTGCATCTTTGCTGGCTTGAGCAGCGCGGTCGAGGCATATCTGGGCGCACGCATTTGGCCGGACTGGCACTCGTTCCCAAATCTTGAGACCGCGTTCATGGACATCTGCTCACGCGTCGGCGGTAAAGTTCTGTTCAATTCGATGGGCGCGATCCTGATCGTAGCGGCATTCGGCAGCGGATTGACCGGAACACTCGGCGCTGCACGCTTGCTCTTCGGCATGGGACGCGACAATGTGTTGCCGAAGAAATTTTTCGGCCAGCTGAAGCCGGGAACGAGCACTCCGACGAACAACATTCTGCTGATTGGAGCGCTGTCTTTCCTGGGGGCCATCGCCCTCAACTACATCGGCAGCGCCTATGAACATGCCGGCGAGTTGCTCAACTTCGGTGCGTTCCTCGCGTTCATGGGAGTGAACCTGGCCTGCTTCTGGCAATTTTCTCTGAGGGCTCAGCCAGGATATCGGAGGCGGGTTGTGGTTGATACGATTCTGCCGCTGATCGGATTTCTCTTCTGCGCGGTGATTTGGATCAACCTCAATATCATTGCCAAGACGGTCGGCGGCATCTGGTTCGCGATAGGAATTCTTTATGTTGGATACAAGACGAACTGGTTCCGCTCAGCGCCGGTGATGATCGACTTCAGCGATTCTTAATCCGGGAGGTTTCACATCAACCGGCCAAGACTCTTTTCCTGATTGCCGACGGCAGGGTTTCGCAAGCCGTCCGGAGCACCAGGCGGGGCGCGCGATTTCGAATCCTCATCAAATAAGCGACCGTTCGCTTCGGATCGTATTTCGCGGTCTCGCGCAACAGCCAACCCAAGCCCTTCTGCACCATATCCTCGGAGTCGCTAAGCAAGAAGTCAGAGAGCCTTGTTATCTCCAGAAAGAACATTTTCTCCCGCGTTCCGCGAATCAATGCAACGCACGCCGCGCGGCGTTTCCAGCGATTGGGCGATTTTGCCCAACGAAATACATGTTTTATGCGAGCCGGTTTTGCTGCGACCATCGGTGCCATCAGATAGTGCACCATTCCATCGTGATCCGCCCAACTGCTGATGCGGTCGAACCATGACTCAAACATCCGGAATTCACGATCTGTGAATTGAGCATCGAGATTTTCGAGCAAAAAGACCGCAGCCACTTTTTCTTCAAGAACGCTGCCCGAAAAAAGAGCGTCGGCGACCTTAATCAGGAAACTGAGGTCGTGCTGTCGCAGGATCTCTTTGCGAATCATGCGCACCGCACGGCGCAGATCGGCGGTGTACCATCCGTGCGACCGAATCTCTTCTTTGAAGAACCATTGCACGCCGGCCGCATGCCCAGCTGAGCCGCCATTTTTCAGAGTGCGGCGAATCTCGGCGGCGATGACCTCTGGTTTGGATTCTCGACCTGGCATCGAAATGAATATGAGAAAACAAAAGGCCGGCTAACGAAGCTCCGTTTCAAGCTGTTTCTCGCTGACTACGCAGGACGGCGCGCGCGTAAGAGCCGGTCGTAGATCCACAGGAAAAGCGTCGTTGCCAGGCCGACGGCAACCACCGACCACCAGATCATGGCA
>DATAUY010000026.1:0-3907 GCA_036268025.1 Candidatus Sulfotelmatobacter sp.
TTGTTCATTTCGGCGACCTGCTTGGCGCCCTTCTTTCCCAGCCAGCGCGCTAATTCCGGAATGCCCACGACGACCGGATTATGCTGCTTGCAGATTTCAACCGCGTCGCCGATGTGATCTCCGTGGCCATGAGTGCAAAGCACAATATCGACCTTCTTGACCTTTTTCTCCGACTCCGGACACATGGGATTCCCCATCACCCACGGATCGATGATGAGCGTTTTTCCTTCTGGTGTTTCGATTCGAAACGTGGCATGGCCCAGCCATGTCAGTTTGACGCCTTTCAAATTCATGATTGCTCCTGATTCGCTGCCGCTTTTATGGTTCCCGCATTATGGCAGCTAGTTTAATATGAAACGCCATGCAACCACTTAAGGTGCTGATCTCGCGCGAGGATGTTGCCAAGCGTGTGGCTGAGCTTGGCGCGCAGATCACGAAAGATTTTTCCGGTGAGTCCGTCATTCTCGTCGGCGTACTCAAAGGCGCGGCGATTTTTCTCTCCGACCTGGCGCGCCACATCGATCTCGATTGCACATTCGATTTCATCGCTGTCTCCAGCTATGGCAATCGCCCCAGTCCTACACAGGAACTCAAGACTGGATGGGACTCCACTGGCGAGGTAAAACTCACTAAAGATATGGACCAGACTATGAAGGACCGCAATATCATCCTCGTGGAAGACATACTGGATACGGGTCTGACAATGACGTATCTGAAAAAGCTGTTGATGGCACGCCAGCCGAAATCGTTAAAGGTTGCGTCCCTTCTCGACAAGCCTTCTCGCCGCAAGCTGCCGCTCGAAGGTGACTATGTGGGCTTCAAGATTCCCGACGAATTCGTAGTGGGCTATGGGCTCGATTACGCGGAGAAGTACCGCAATCTTGCCGATATTTGCGTCATCCCGCGAGGGTAGGGCGGCACGCCGGCTTTGCGTGCCATCCGTTTGCCCTCTTCAGGCTGCAAAGGCCAACAAACGCGGCTGCTATCATAAGAGCAATGGGGTCAATCGTTTCCAAACCGGACCGTCTTCCGGTCGAGTCACTGCTGCTTGAGGTTGCCGACGTGTTGGCCACGTCGCTCGATCTCGATACGACCCTGCGCCGGGTCGCCGAAGTCGTGCGCAAAGTCATTGACTACGAGATCTTCGCCATTCTGCTCTTGAACGAAAAGACGCAGGAGCTCCGCTTCCGATTTCAAACCGGACACGCTGCCGAATTTACCGATCGAGCCCGTATCAAAGTCGGCGAAGGAGTAACGGGCCTGGCTGCACAGTCCCGCCAGCCGATCCTGATCGAAGACGTTCGCACCGATCCACGCTACATCGAAGCTGTTCCGAATGTTTGTTCCGAGCTGGCAATCCCTCTCATCACCAAGAATCGCGTCATTGGAGTCATCGACCTCGAAGCCCGCGAGCCCGGCTATTTCACCGAAGAGCATCGCCGAGTCCTCACGCTTGTTGCCTCACGCATGGCCGCCGGAATTGAAAATGCCCAGCTCTATACTCGCACCACCAAGCAGGCCCGCATCCTTCTGCTGCTCAATGACATCGCGCGCGAGCTGACCTCGATCCTGAACCTCGATGAACTTCTCGGCCGCATTGCGGAGCTCGTGCGCAAGCTGATTGACTATCAGATGTTCAGCATTCTCCTGCTCGATGCGTCGGGGGAAAAGCTGCAACACCGCTTTTCTTTGCGTTTCAACGAGAACATCCATTTAAAGCACGAAATACCGATCGGTCGCGGCATCGTCGGCGCTGCGGCGCAGAGCAAGGAAGCAGTGCTTGTGCCCGATGTCACCAAAGACCCACGCTACATCGAGGCAAATCCGGAGACCCGCTCAGAACTGGCCGTGCCCCTGATCTACAAGAACAAGGTGGTTGGTATGCTCGACCTTGAGCACACGCGCCGCGGATTCTTCACCGATGAGCACAAGCGCACAATGACGACGCTTGCCGCGCAGATCGCCATCGCCCTGGAAAACGCGCGTCTCTACGAGGAAATCGAACGCCAGGAGCGCCGTCTGGAGCGCGATCTCTCGCTCGCGCGCGAGTTGCAGGGACGTCTTTTGCCACAGACAAATCCCAAGCTCGCCAATCTTGACGTGGCCGCGAAATTTGTCCCGGCACGCGCGATCGGCGGCGATCTCTACGATTTCATCCCATATTCCATGTCGCGGCTCGGCATCGTCATTGGCGATGTCAGCGGCAAAGGCGCTCCTGCGGCCATCTACGCGGCCCTTGTCAGCGGGATTCTCCGCTCCCATGCGCCCATCGAACCGGCTCCCGCGGAAATGCTTTCTGCGGTGAATCTGTCTCTGGCGGAACGCCGCATCGAGGCTCAGTTTGTTTCAATCATCTACGCCGTATGGGACGATCAGCAACGAACACTGACGGTCGCGAACTCCGGCCTTCCCCGCCCAATCTATTTTCACAATGGCAAGAACCATGTCATCGAGGCTACGGGCCTGCCTCTCGGCCTGTTCGACGAAGCCGAGTACGATGAATACGAGTTTAAGATGAAACCCGGAGACATGTTCGTCTTTTTCAGCGACGGCATTCTCGACGCGCGCAACCGTAAGGGAGAACTTTTCAGTCGCAGGCAAGTCGAAGAAGTTATCACCCGCTGCGCGGAACAATCGGCCGCATGTGTCGTGGATTCTCTTTTCAAGGCAGTCGCCGAACATTCCGCAGGCCTCGAAACCTTCGACGATCAAACCGTAGTTGCCATCCGCGTGCGCGGCGGACCACAGGCGGCTGCCAAAAAGAAATGACTCTCCGCAGTCAGACGGTGTCCGAACGCCCGCCAGGATTTGTCTATCGCAAGCAGCGCGATGAAGCCACTCTGCATTGCGAAGGGACCCCGCTTCGGAAGCTGGCTGAAAGATACGGGACACCGCTTTACGTGTATTCGGCCGCCGCGATCAACACGCGTTATGCAGTATTCGACGGGGCATTTCAGGATATTCCTCACACCGTCTGCTACTCCGTCAAAGCGAATTCGAATCTAAGTATCCTTCGCCTGCTCGCAGGAAAAGGCTGCGGCTTCGACGTAGTTTCCGGCGGGGAACTTGAACGGGTCCTGATCGCCGCTCGAAGGGCTGCGAAGAGAGTTGTCTTTTCTGGAGTCGGCAAAACCCGCGAGGAGCTCACTGCCGCCCTGAAAGCTGGCATTCTGCTTTTCAATGTGGAGAGCGACTCGGAACTTTCGGTGTTGGCTGAGTGCGCAAACCGGCTGCGAAAGCCTGCCTCCATCGCTTTACGGGTGAATCCCGATGTCGCTGCAGAAACTCATCCCTATATCTCGACTGGTCTTCACAAGCACAAATTCGGTGTGCCGATCCGCGAAGCGCGAGGGCTATACGCGAAGGCAGCAATCTCAAAATACTTGAAAACCCGCGGCGTGAGTGTTCACATCGGGTCGCAGATCACCGACGCCGCACCGTTCGGCGAAGCGATGGCTCGCGTTGCAGATTTGGTCCGCGGGCTGCGGGGAGAAGGCCATCGCATCGAATACGTGGACGCTGGCGGGGGTCTGGGAATCACTTACGACAAATCCGACAGCGCCGACTTTCCAACTCGGGTGAGCACTTATGCGCGCCAACTCGCCACACCGCTGCGCGACCTCAACATCCATCTGTTATTGGAACCCGGGCGCTCTATCATCGGCCCGGCCGGAATTCTGCTGACAAAAGTGGTTTACAAGAAATCCAATAACGGCAAGAGATTCCTGATTGTGGACGCCGCGATGAACGACCTGATCCGACCGGCCCTCTACAGCGCGCATCACGAAATTGTTCCAGTATCCAAAAGCGCTACGGCAAGTAGCGAGACCACCGACATCGTAGGCCCAGTCTGCGAAACGGGAGACTTCTTCGCGCGCGACCGTGCTTTACCTGAAGTGAAAGAGGG
>DATAUY010000027.1:0-14433 GCA_036268025.1 Candidatus Sulfotelmatobacter sp.
GGCGATCATTTTTTCGAAGGACGGCTGCGCGAGATGCGCGCAGCGATTGAGTTGTGGGTGAGGGAGACGGTTGTCTCCCAGGAGCGTCGGGAAAACCACCGGGGCTGAAGCCCTTCATTTTTGTGGCGCTTAACGCGGTGCTGAAGCGCCGCTCTTCCACGGAACTGCCCGCGGCCTCTTTATAATCCATTCGCAGGATAATCCATCCGCATGCTTGATTCCGCACGCGAAGCGCGATTCAGAAAAATGCAGGAGAGTGCGCGCGAGATTTTTCGAGCGGCCCTTGCCGCGGCATCAATCGCAAAGGGATTTGCACAGCACGTGCACTGCGAGCGCGGGATTTTGCGCGTTCGCGAAGACCTTTACGATCTGCACTCGTATTCGAAGGTGTTTGTCGTTTCGATCGGGAAGGCCGGGCACACAATGGTCGAAGCGCTGAGTGCGCAGGTCGGCAGTTCTCTGGAAGGAATTGTGGCGAGTTCCGTTGAGGCTGCATCGCAGGTCCGCGGGTTCCGGTATTTTTGCGGAGGGCATCCCACGCCGAATGAGGAGTCAATCCAGGCGGCGAATGCAATCTTGCGGGCGCTCGATTCGCAGCCTGGGTCGGCGCTGGTGATTTTCATGATCAGCGGAGGAGGGTCTTCGATTGTCGAGAAGCCAATTGATGACGACATTTCACTCGGAGATCTGATTGCGACGTATCGCGCCCTTGTTCATTCCGGTGCACCCATTGCCGAGATCAATGCGGTGCGCAAGCACCTTTCGGCGGTCAAAGGCGGACGACTGGCGCAGGCTGCATATCCGGCGCAGCAGGTTTCATTGCTCGTGTCGGATGTGCCCGACAGCACGCCCGACGCGCTGGCTTCTGGGCCGACCATGCCGGATTCGACGAGCGTAGAAGACTGCTACCGCATTGCAGAGAAATATGAATTGCTGGCGCAATTTCCATCTTCGGCTCGCGAGTTGTTCGAACGTAACGCGCTGGAAGAGACGCCGAAGTCGGATGATCCGGCGTTTGGGCGAGCGCGGTGGTGGACGGTGCTTTCGAATCATTCGGCAGTGGAGGCGGCATCGGCTGAGGCTGAACGCGCTGGATTTTTCGTTCACGTCGATAACTCCTGCGACGATTGGGACTACCAACGGGCTGCGGAGAGTTTGCTCCAGCGTTTGCGCGAGTTAAGAAAGCAGTCCTCTCCAGTCTGTTTGATTTCGGGTGGGGAAGTGACGGTAAGAGTCACGAACGGCGGGGTTGGTGGACGCAATCAACAGTTCGCGCTGGCCTGTGCTGAGAAGATTGCGGGCGACGATATTGTCGTACTCAGCGTGGGGACGGATGGAGTAGATGGAAATAGTCCGGCGGCAGGAGCAGTGGTGGATGGCAGCACTTTGGAGCGGGCGCGCGCTCGCGGATTGGATGTTCGTGCGGCGTTGGAAAGGTTTGATGCGTATCCGTTATTCGGCGCGATCGGGGATGCGATTGAGATTGGGCCTACCGGGAATAATCTTCGAGACTTGCGGATCTTGTTGGCGTACTAAACAGATTCCTTTGTCTCAGCTGAAGGCGAGGTCCCTCCACTCCGCTCACCATCGCTCTTGATGTGTTGAAGTTCTTGCGTCAAATAAAATCCCCACTTCTCGCGCACAGCGCGAGAAATGGGGCACCCGGACGCGTCTAACTACGCGGTTTTCTTTTCGGCGAACTTGGCCATGGCTTCGTCCATGCCTTTTTTCATTTCATCCATGGACAAGTCTTTCTTATGTGTGGCGATGGACCACTTGTGGCCGAAGGGATCTTTTAGACGGCCGTAGCGGTCTCCCCAGAATTGATCCATGACCGGCATTTCGACCTGCGCGCCCGCCTTGATGGCGCGATCGAAGGAAGCGTCGACATCGGCGACGTAGATGTGAAGTCCCATGGGCGAGCCACCCAGTCCCTGGGGAGAAACTGAACCGTAATCAGGAAACTCATCCGACAGCATGATGATTGAGTCTCCAATTTTGATTTCGGCGTGCATGACCTTGCCGTCGGGGCCTTTCATTGCGCCGCCGCGGCTTTCGGCTCCGAATGCATTCTTGTAGAAGTCAATAGCGCGCTCAGCGTCGCGAACAGTAAGAAACGGTGTGAGAGTGTGATAACCCTCAGGAATGGGTTTTACGGACATAAATCCTCCTGGCTGGAATTCAATCGGGTTGAGTGTAACCTGCCGCCGTGGAAGGAGACTAAGGAGTTTTGAACATTGCGGACAAATTCTGTCCGCGAAGGGGGCATTGGAATTGTTATGTTTCGCGTGGCGGCTAGAAGAACTTGGTCACGCCTTCTTCTAGGATGACGACGCGGTCTTTGGTCCCCGCGGCGATCGCCTCCCGATTCAACAGTTGCAAGGGTTCATCCACTGGTTCATGCGATAGCCGAAATGTTCCATAGTGCATGGGGACCATCCAGCGCGACTTGAGATCCAGAAATGCTTTCATTGCATCCGCAGGATCGGCATGAACGTTGCGGAACTGGGGCGGATTGTAGGCGCCGATGGGAAGAAGCGCGAGTTCGGGGGCGAGGCGCTTTCCGATTTCGCTGAACCCTGAGAAATACGCGGTATCGCCCGCGTGATAAACGGAATGCTTGCCGGCCTTCAGCACGAATCCACCGTAGCCGCGGTGCGAATCCTTCAAAATCCGCGCGCCCCAGTGGCGCGAAGGAACATGCGTTACCTGCAAGTTTCCGTGACGCGAAGTTTTCCACCAATCAAGCTCGATGATTTCGGAGAAGCCGAGATCGGATACGAGGTCGGACACATGCGTCGGGATGATGATCGCCGGAGCGGTCCCGCGCTTTTTCAAACTATGCTGCACAATCGCGCGGAGCGACGGGCGGTGCAGGTGATCGAAGTGCGCGTGGGAAACCAGTACTAGGTCGATCGCGGGCAGATCGGCGATGCGCAATCCGGCGCGACGCAGGCGCTTGAGCACAAAGAGCCACCGGGCGAAGTTAGGATCGATAACGACGTTCTGGCCACCGATCTGTACGAAAAAGCTGGCGTGACCGATGAAGGTTACGCCGAGCTCTCCGTTGGTGACCAGACGCGGCTTATGTGTTTCGCCGGCGAGCCGAGTCACGGCCGAGCGGCGCACCAGACGTCCGAACTGCGTGGCGCGCTTGCGAAGGGCCGGGTTGCGAAGCGTTTGCTTGATCATCCTTGCTGTGGGTGGTGTGCCCTTTTCATACTAGCCGTTGCGTTTGCCATGGCAGGGTGACAAAAACGATGCCACCGGGTTTTTCACGAGCTATTAATGTTAGATGAGGAACGGGACCGCAACGCTCCTTTTTGGTTAGAGAAGAGTACGGCAGTAATCGTTGCTTCATTTCTCGGTAGGTCATTGAGAGATGTGGAGTTAGGCCGATGAAAATGAATGAATCGGAAGCATTGAAGTTCGCGGACTGGCCCGGTTACTTCGCATTACCTCGGTGTGTTCGTTGACATGGTTGTGACGACTTTCGCAGTTCGATTCGCTACGCTTTGCATATCCCCTGCCAAGTTTTGACGATCCCCCGAGAAGGCGGTAAGCCGAATATGAAAGCGCGCAGCGCGATCCAATTGCTGATGTTTGTGTGGGTTTGTTTGGGCACCTGTTTTGCCCATCACGTCGCAGTGATCGTGAACAAGGGAAACGGTGTGGAGAATGTTACGTCCGGGCAGTTGTCCGGAATCGTTCGTGGCGAGGTAAAGAAGTGGCCGGACGGCGGCAACATCACGCTCGTACTGCACAAGGAATGGGCGGGCGAGACCGCGACGCTCGAACATTTGAACAAGATGACCATCGCAGAGTGGAAGTCGTTTCTGGCGCTTCGCAAGAGCTCGATCGTATTCGTCGAAACCGATGCCGACGTGATCAAGGCCGTGCAGGCCGATCCCGGGGCGGTTGGGCTGATTGAAGTTCCCTCCATCGATAACAGCATTCATGTGGTGCGCGTGGATGGCAAGCTGCCGATGGAGTTTGGATACCTGCCTCACTAAGCGCCGGGCCAGGCTATCGCGACGAGGGCGCAATGCCCTCTAGACAGCCACCGGGAGGGCCGCGCTACTATCAGGCTCGGAGATTCTTTCGTCCCAACAGATGAAAATAGCGGCGGGCTTTTTTTACATCGTGGGCGATCTGCTCGCGAAGTGCGTCGACCGATGGAAATTTAATCTCATTGCGCAGGCGTTCGAGAAAGCAGATCTCGACTTCTATTTCGGGCGTCAAGTCGATGGGATGGAAGTTCAGCAGGTGGGTTTCGATCGCGAACAGTTCGTTACCGAATGTGGGGCGATTGCCGACGTTAGTGACCGAATCGAAGCGATCGGCGCCGACACGGGTCCAGGTGATGTAAACGCCGTCGTTCGGGACGAGTTCTTCGTAGCGTGAAAGATTGATCGTCGGCACGGTGTACTTTGAGCCATAGCCCCGCCCGCGGCCCGGCGTGCCGAGAATGCAGAAGGGGCGTGCGAGAAGATGGCGCGCCCGGCTTACGCGTCCTGCTCCGAGGAGTTTGCGAAGCTGGCTGCTGGAAACAGTCTCGCCGCGCAGCTTCATCTCTGGGTAGGCCTTCACCTCGAATCCCATTTCGCGGCCGAACTCAGTAAGCATGTTCACATCGCCCGCGGCCTTGTGTCCAAAATGAAAATTGTAGCCTTCGTGAACGGCGCGGGCGTGCAGTTTCTTTTTCAGGATGCGCTCGGCGAACTGTCGGGGCGTCATCAGCGACAGGTCACGGCCGAAAGAAAGCAGCAGCACAGCGTCGATGCCGGTGCTTTCCAGCCAGCGAAGCTTTTCCGGCGTGGGTGTGAGCAGCCGGAGTCCGGCTTCGGGCCTGAGAATTCTAGTGGGGTGAGGCTCGAAGGTGACGGCGACGGACTTGCCGCCATTGGCACGAGCCTGCGCGACGATCTCTTCCAGCACATGTGCGTGCGCGCGGTGGACCCCGTCGAAATTGCCTACACTCACGTAGGCGGGGCCGTAATCGGCGGGGATGTCTTCGAGTTTGTGGAATATCTGCATGGAAGTGCGGGGTTAGGTCTTAAGGTTTTAGGTCTTAAGGTCTTAGGTCTTGCGCCAAGTCTTGGATCTCCGGCCTTGCTTCAGTTGCCGTTTTTTTCTACCAATTGTTTAGAAGCGCCGCACCTTACTGCCTAAGACCTAAGACCTGAAACCTAAGACCTAAATCTCAAACTCCAACTTCAACCCGTCGTAGGCCAGCCGCACGTTCTTCGGCAGCATGGCATTCGTCGCCTCGTGTCCGAGATCGTGACAGATGTGTGTGAAGAAGGCGCGTTTAGGCTTCAACTTCTCCACAATCGCCAGGGAGTTCTTTACCGTCGAGTGTGTCGGGTGGGGCTTGTGCCGGAGCGCATCCAGAAACAAAATGTCGAGTCCTTCCAACTGGTGCATGGATGAGTTGGGAATCTCGCTGTGGTCGGTGAGGTATGCGGCCGTGCCAAAGCGATAGCCGTAAATCTGGGTTTCGCCGTGAATCAGAATCACAGGCTCGAAACGCGCGCCGAACAGCTCGACCGGGCCGTCGATGGGACGGAGTTCGACCAGCGGGAGTCCACCGAATTTGTAGTCGGCGTCAAAGATGTAGCTGAACATGCGGCGGAGGAAGGCGCAGGCGTCGGGGCGCGCATAGAGCGGCAGTTTCTCGGGCTTGTGCTTGTAGCTCAATGGTCGAAGATCGTCGATGCCGAGAATATGATCCGCGTGGGTGTGCGTATAGAAGACGGCATCCAGGTGCCTGATGTTTTCGCGGACGGCCTGCTGGTAGAAATCAGGCGTCGTATCGATGATCACGATTTTGCCGCCGAACTCAAGCGTGATCGAAGGACGAGTGCGCTTGTCGTGCGGATCGGTCGAGCGGCAGACGGCGCAGTCGCAGCCCAGCGTGGGCACGCCCATAGACGTCCCACTGCCGAGCACGGTCAAGGTTGCTTTCATCTGCCGGTGGTTCCCGTCGCTGGGCCTTTGCCAGGCTGGGGCGGCCGTGCCAGCGCGTTGGTGACTTCGACGTAGGCCATGCGCAGTTCGTAAAGGCTGTTTTGCAGGAAGTTCTCTTCCTGCGGCGTCAGGTTGCCCTTGGTTTTTTCGGAGATGAGACTTATCGTGTCGATGGTCTGGCGCGCACCGATGATGTCGATCCGGGGCTGCTCGCCTTGTTGCCGCATCAAGCCGAGTTGCAGCATGGCGCTCATGTATAGCGAGGCGAGAAATTTTTCGAAGGTGATTTCAAAGTCCTTCGCGGAATGGCCGCTCATTTCTACCTGCGCGTCGACATCTTTGTTCGATTGCTGGTAGGCGGCGGCCTGAGCCTCTTGTTCGGCGTTGGTCGGCGGAACAGGCATTTCGCGATCGTCTGCCTCATCAGCGGCGATGGCGGCGGGCTCGGGAAGGTTGGCGGCGGGCGGCGCTTCCTTAGGAGGCGTGACGGGAGGTAGCGTCACGGGCTTCGATGCCTCTTTTTCTTCGGGGACATCTTCGGCGACATCGGAGCGCAGTTCTCCGTCAGAGGTGAATAGCCGCCGGTCGGTTACGGTAAAGCTGGATTGCTCGTGTTTTTTCTCAGCCATGGTCTTTCCTCAAATTCTGGCGATCAAATGTGTTTCCGTAATTCTTGCGTCAGGCGAGACGCTGGGCCAATGGGGCCTCTTCGCGCAACAGCGCGTCATCGCTGACCGGCAATGCAACCGCGATTGCCTTCGCTCCGCCGATCGTCACCTCGCGGCCGGGCGTGCCTGCTTCGCGGCGAATGTAGCCGAGGGCGACAGTCTTGTCCCTGTGCGCCGCGTGGATAACGGACGCACTTGTGATTTCGCCCACTTCTTTGTCACCGGCGACGATCTTCGCGGCTGGCGCAATGACTGCGCTGGCATCGGCAACAAAGCCGCAAAACTTGCGATGTACTGCCCCGCGTGAGCGAATGCGCTCGACGATCTCCTGGCCGACGTAGCAGCCTTTATTGAAGTTCAGGGCCCGTGCCTGTTCGGTCTCCTGGGGCAGGTCGCGCTCGCGGATGTCAACGCTATAACGCGGCATGCCAGAAATAATTCGATGCAGTTCGAGTGCTTCGGATCCCACCGGCGTCGCTCCGACCGAGAGCAGGGTATCCCATAGTTGCCCGATTTTGTCGGGAGCGAGCCAGATTTCGTATCCGAAAAATTGCGGATCGTCATTGCGCGCGATTGTGCAGTCGCTTCCTTGCCACGAAGCGGATTCCACCTGCAAAGGCTCCAACTCAGCGATGGTGAATCCGGCCTGGGTGAGAATTTCGCGGGTTTTGGGGCCGGTGATTCCTAATGCGGTGACCTGCTCGCTCAGGTTTTCGACCTCGACATCGTCCATGATGATGTAGTGGTCGAAGGTAGAGAGTATTTTTTCAAGCTGGCTGGAATCGGTATCAATCGTGATCGACTCGCCGCGGTTGTAGGCATACAGGTCGCCGAGAATGTGTCCCTGGGGATTAAGCAGGAAGGCATACGCCCCGTGATCTGCAGCAAGATCGCGAATGTTATTGGTGACCATTCCGTTCAGCCAGCGGACGCGGTCACCGCCGGTGAGAGAAATCTTGGCGCGATAACCGAGATCGTAGACGCCACATCTGGCGCGCAGCGCGGCGAACTCCGTGTTGGGATCGGCGAAGCGCGAGGCAGTCTCGGTGCCGCGATATTCCGCAACAGATGCGCCCAATCCTTGCGAATTTGCTTGTAGAGCAGTAAGACCCATACCTGTATTCGATTATAGCGATTGTGTTAACGTTCCTGCCGTGGACACGAAGAATCAAACAAAGAAGCGGATCGCCGTAATTCCCGGCGACGGCATCGGCAAAGAAGTGATCCCGCAGGCGGTGAAGGTGATTCAGGCCTCGGGAGCGGCAGTCGAGACGACCGAATTCGACTGGGGCGCTGACCGTTATCTGCGTGACGGAACCACCGTTCCTCCGGACGGATTCGACATGCTGGGACGCGATTTCGATACGATTTTCGTGGGCGCTTTCGGCGATCCACGGGTCAAGACGAACATTCATGCCAAAGAGATTCTGCTCGGCATGCGCTTCAAAATGGATTTGTATGCGAACGTGCGGCCGGTGCGTTTGCTTGATGCGGCATTGTGCCCGCTGAAGGGTATAGAACCGAAAGACGTGGATTTCGCGGTGCTTCGCGAAAATACAGAAGGCGTCTATACCGACGCCGGTGGCGTCTTCAAGCAGGGAACTCCGGACGAGATTGCCACGCAGGAAGACATCAATACGCGCAAGGGCGTCGAGCGGATCGTCCGCTATGCGTTCCAATATTGCGAGCAGAACACCAAACTCGACGGATCGCTTCGCAGCAAAGTTCTGATGTGCGACAAGTCGAACGCGATGACGCACGCCGGAGGGCTCTGGCAGCGGGTGTTTAGGGAAGTGAGCGCGGAGTATCCGAAGATCACTGCGCAGCACATGTACGTGGACGCGCTGTGCATGCAAATGGTGCGCGATCCGCGACAGTTCGATGTGATCGTCACCAATAACATGTTCGGCGACATCATCACCGACCTTGCCGCTGGATTGCAGGGCGGGCTCGGCATGGCGGCGAGCGGGAATATCCATCCGGGGAAGACTTCGATGTTCGAGCCGGTACACGGTTCTGCCCCACCGATCGCGGGAAAGGACCTGGCAAATCCGCTGGGAGCGATTCTTACGGCGGCGATGATGTTGCGGCATCTGGGATTTGCAAAAGAGTCCGACAAGATCGAGGCTGGCGTGCTTGAAGCCGTGCGCCGGAAGAAGACTACGCAGGACGTTGGGGGCAGTCTTGGAACGCGAGAGGCCGGGGAGTGGGTGGCTGAGAAGGTCGCTGAGTAGAGAGCTAAGGTATCGGGAAACGTATACACTCAGTCTTAATGAATCGGGTTAAGGTGCCTTCGCGGGTGATTAGGCGGGTGCTTTTGCCGGTTGTGCTGCTGGCTATTCTGGCGCCTTTCCCGGCAATCGGGCAAAGTCCGCAGGATCAAACTGCCCCGCCACCGCAATCTCCCTCAGCGCCGCAGCCGACTAAGCCCGTTCCTCCGCCAGAACAGGCGCCTGAGGGCGATGTCAAGATTACGCCGCGTCAGGCCGAAGACTTGTTTCACTCGGTCGACGAGATCATGCAGTTCGACAGCAAGGAGACCGGGCTGCCGATCAAAAGGGAAGTAAAACGCAAGCTGACGAGCCGCAATGAAGTGGAATCGTATCTCACCACACATTTGAATGATGAAGACACGAAACGGCTGCGGCGCTCCGAACTGGTGCTGAAGAAATTCGGATTGCTGCCACGCGATTTTAATCTGGAAACATTTCTGGTAGCGCTCCTCAAGGAAGAAGTGGCGGGGTACTACGACCCGAAGACGCGCACGGTCAATCTGCTCGACTGGGTTCCTATCGAAGAGCAGGAACCGGTGATGGCGCATGAACTGACGCATGCGCTGCAGGACCAGGAGATCGGCCTGCAGAAGTGGATGAAGAAGGGCGACAAGGACCTGGGCGAAATCAGGAAAGATCCCACGCCGGAGGACATCGAGAACGATGAGATTGATAATGCCCGCGAGGCCGTTGTCGAAGGGCAGGCCCAGGCCATGATGTTTCAATACGCGCTGGCGCCGACGGGACATACCATCACGAACTCGCCGACACTGGTGGGCGCGATGGAAGAGGAAACTTTGACCGGCACCGCGGGCACGAAGGTATTCAATGACGCGCCAATTTTCATGAAGGAGTCGCTGACCTTTCCGTACAGCTACGGCATGGATTTCGTGATCAAGCTGATGCAGACAGGAGGCAAGGAGAAAGCGTTCGCCGGCGTCTTGCAGAATCCTCCGCACACGACTCGGCAGATCATGCAGCCGGAGACGTACTTGTCGGACGAGAAGATCGAGCCCATGCGCGTGCCCGACTTCAAGCACGATTTCAAGGACTACCAGAAGTTCGATATCGGGGCCATGGGTGAATTCGATGTTGCGGTGCTGATCGAACAATACGTGGGAAGGCCGATTTCGAAATACATGTATCCCGAATGGCGCGGAGGCTACTACTACGCGGCGAAAAAGAAAGCCGATCCGGCTGCACCGCTTGCTCTGCTCTATGTGTCGCGATGGTCGAGCCCGTTGACAGCTTCGCAGTTCGCGGGAATCTATGCCCATTCACTGAAGGACCGTTACAAAAAGGCACAGGAATCTGGAGCCGTTAAAGCCGAGTCTGCGAGTGATGAGCACAAGCACGAAGGAGCGCCTGCATCTTTGACAGGACGCCATGCCTGGGACACGGACGACGGCGTGGTCGTAATCGAACAGCAGGGCGATACGGTGCTGGTGAGCGAGAGTCTGGATGCGGTGACGACCGCAACGCTGGAGAAGGAAGTGTTTGGAAAATGAGTGTGCAGGGCGGACTCCCCCCGTCTGTCCACGTGTCACAGGTTGGTTCTGAAACTGGTCCCGAAGGTTTTGTCATTCCAACAAGCGAGCGCAGCGAGCCGAGAGGAACCTGCTGTTTTGCCGACGCCGTGGAAAAGCAGATTCCTCGCTTCGCGAGGAATGACAAAACGTGTGTCTAGTGACCAAGCTACTTCTTCTTTCTCTTTTTTTCGTCTTCTGAAGTGGATGCGGCCAGGAAGTGTTGTACTGTGGCTGAAACCGCGAATTGCTTTCCTGCGCGCTCGATCGTCAGCTTACGCTGTTGGCCGGGAGTTCCTCCCAGCGAAGACCAGACTTGGCCCATAGTCGATCCTTGCACGGGGATGTCGTTGATCGCGACAAGTATGTCGCCTTCCTGAACGCCATCGGGTCCAGTTGGAACAGAGGGCTTGCCGTCGAAATCGGCAATGCCGAGGATTGTATAGCGGCCGTCGCTCTCGGGGCGAAGAAACAATCCGATCACGTCGAAATCGGGAAAGTTGAAGAGACGGCCGATGTCGAAGTAGACCGTCGAACGCTTGTAGTCGAGCCCAACACGGTAGTTCTGTAGGACGCTTGCTGCGATCAAGCCGACGGTAGACATTGCGGCACGCTTCTGGAAGAAGTCGACAGTTGGTTTCGGGAGCGAAACCATGGGAACGTCAGTCAGAAAGAGTGGTCCGAATTGCACGCGGTCGATACGCATGACCTGCCATTTTGTCTCTTCGTTTGCGCCCCACATGCTCGCGGACCCGACGGCGCCTGTCATGCGCGGCCAATCCTGGTGAGCGGCGGCTAGCGTGCTGAAAAGATCTTCCGACAGAAAGCTGATGCTCGATCCCAGGTCGAGCGCGAGATTGTATTTTTTGTTTGCGATCTTGCTGGGAACCTGAATCAGCCCATTTTCAGGGTTGATCTGTACTTTCGCTTCAGTCCCGAGAAAGTGAATGCTACCGGGAGCGCCAATCGTGAATTTACGCCCAGGATAGTCGATCAGAATGTCATAGTGGCGTAGCACGGTCGAAGGAATAGTGATGTCGGCATCGAGACCGTCCGCCAGCGGCGGGTTCGCGCCAGGCCCAATTGGAACGTTTGCTTCTGTCACGCCGTCGAAAGAGATCTGCATGCCGCCGATCATAATTTGCTTCGGAGGAGTAGCCGTGCATGTTTGCGCGCCACAGGCGCCTCCCAGGCCGGCGAGGTTTGTCATTTTCCTGGAGATCAGAAGATCGGGATCGCCGTTGTCTACCCAGGCGTGAACACGCTGAGTGGTGCCGTTCTGTGCGGCCACTTCAACGTCGATGATGACGCGGTTGTGATCGATGACCAGTGGAACAGTGACGGACTTGGGGGGCGCGGGTTTTTGCTGCGCGATGAGAAGCTGAGAGAGGCAAAGAACAACCCACACTGCTGTGAAAAACTTCATTGCTCAAATTGTAGCGCGGGATTCTCTTCCGGCAGTGCCTCATGCGCTCCACGCGAGATCCCTCGGCCCGCTGGAGAATGCGCGGGCCTTCGGGATGACGCCGCACGCGAGATTGGAGCTCGATTTCGCTCCTGTATAATCACGAGTTTGATTCACGTGGTCTAATCGTTCTGGAGGGGCATTGCCAGAGGCGGAAATCGGAATTATCGGGGGCAGCGGGCTGTACTCAATGCCCGGGCTGACGAAGGTAAAAGAAGTGCGCGTGAAGACGCCGTTCGGTATGCCTTCCGATGCCTATATCTGTGGGACCCTCGAAGGCCGCAAGGTTGCATTTCTTGCGCGGCACGGGCGCGGACATCGCATCCTTCCCAGCGAGCTGAATTTTCGCGCGAATATTCATGGATTCAAGCAACTCGGAGTCGAGCGAATTGTGTCAATGTCGGCCGTTGGCTCGCTCAAGGAAGAGCACAAGCCATTGGATTTCGTCATCCCCGATCAATTCTTCGACCGCACACGGCATCGCGTGGATACTTTTTTCGGGGGCGGCCTCGTCGCGCATATTGCGTTCGCTGACCCGGTCTGCGCCGAACTTGGCAGTGTCGTCGAATCAGCCTGCAAGCACGCTGGTGTAACCGGCAAGCGCGGCGGAACGTATCTGTGCATGGAGGGACCGCAGTTTTCGACGAAAGCCGAATCGAATGTCTACCGCGGCCTGGGCATGGACGTCATCGGTATGACAAATTTGCAAGAGGCGAAGCTGGCGCGCGAGGCCGAGCTGTGCTATGTCACGGTGGCGATGGTGACGGACTATGACTGCTGGCATCCGCACCACGATTCGGTCACCGTCGACCAGATCGTGGCAGTGCTCATCAAGAACGCGGAGAACGCGGGGAAGGTCGTACGCCAAACCGTGGCGGGCATGCCGCGAGGGCGCTCCTGCAAGTGCGGATCGGCGCTCGCCCATGCCATTCTCACCGATCCGAAGAAAATTCCTGCCGCTACGAAGAAAAAGCTGAAACTAATCGTTGGGAAGTACGTGAAGTGACACCTTCGCGGTAGCTAACTGAAGCAGGTTCCTCGCCGCCGCTTCGCGCCGGTTCGGAATGACAAGATAAATTCCAGGGTTCGTTAAGGACGGCATGAGCATTCTCGTGGTCGGTTCGGTTGCATTCGACGATGTCACTTCGCCCTCGGGCAGCGCGAAGAACATTCTTGGCGGCGCTGCCACATATTTTTCCCTGGCTGCGAGTTATTTCACTCAGGTGCGCATCGTTGCGGTGGTCGGTGAAGACTTTGGTCCGGAGCAAGAGGATGTCTTTCATAAACATCGTATTGATGTGCGCGGACTGGAACGCGCAAAGGGCAAGACTTTCCGCTGGGGCGGGACATACACCGACAATCTGAACGAAGCTAAGACCGACTACACGGACCTGAACGTCTTCGAACAATTTCAGCCTCGAATTCCGAAGGAGTACGAAGACACGGAATTTCTCTTTCTCGCCAACATTCAGCCGACTTTGCAGGCGGATGTGCGGCGCAAGATGAGCCGCGTGCGTCTCACGGGCTGCGACACCATGAATTACTGGATCAACCGCACGCCGACAGAACTCGCCGAGACTTTAAAGCTCGTGGACGTGTTGCTGATCAATGACACCGAAACAAAGATGTTGGGGCATGAAACCAACCTGCCGCGCGCCGCCCAGAAAGTGTTGGCCATGGGGCCGCAGGCGCTGGTGATCAAGCACGGGGAGTATGGCGCGACGATTTTCTTTCGCGAGGGAGCGTTCGGCGTCGGACGGCATCCGTTCCGAGCGCCTACGTTGCCGATTGACGAAGTTCGCGATCCGACCGGAGCTGGCGACTCTTTTGCCGGGGGATTCATGGGATATGTCGCATCGCAGAAGGAACTCAATCGCGAGGTGCTGAAGCGAGCGCTATTTTATGGTGGTGTCATGGGATCGTTTGCGGTGGAGCGCTTTGGCACGGAGAGGTTGCAATCGCTGACACACGAAGAGATTGACGAGCGCTTTCAGATTTTTCGTGAATTGACGCATCTGGAGTAGAGCAGGTCTCAGGTCTCAGGTCTCGGGGCTCAGGTCTTGGGTTCCAATGTCGAACATCGTTCCGGATCCCTAACGATGAAGAGCTAGAGATCAGGCCGAAAGGCGGCAAGACTTTGCGTTCCTGAGACCGAAGACCCGAGACCGAAGACCCGAGACCCAGGTTCCATGCCTAAACCTAAGCTGGCGAGAATCGAAGCTGAAGATCCCGCCTGGGATTCTGAGATCCGGCTGCTTGCGTGGCTGGCCACCTGCGTTTCCATTCCTTCCTTTCTCTTCTATTTCAGGAACGGCGACGTCTTGCTTTATGGCGACGCCATCGCGCACATCAACATCGCTCGCCGCGTGTTCGACTCGCTGACACCCGGCCTGCTGCAACTGGGAACAGTGTGGCTTCCCCTGCCGCATCTGTTGATGGTCCCGTTTCTTATCTCGCGGCATATGTGGCAAAGCGGAGCCGGCGGCTCGATTCCGTCGATGGCCGGATATGTGTTTGGTGTGATCGGCATC
>DATAUY010000028.1:0-4828 GCA_036268025.1 Candidatus Sulfotelmatobacter sp.
GCTGTCGTTCCGGCTTTCGCTTGGACCAGAAGTGAAAGCTTATCTTTGTCATTCGCGATCATTCGGGAGAGTTCCGTCTGATCTACGTTCAGGCGCTCCTTCACGAGCCGCTCAAGCGCGTTCAGGCGCGCGGTCGTGCTGACCGCATACTGCGAAAGTGCCACGACGAGGTCTTGTAATTCTGAATCCTGCATTCGGGCAGTCTATCACCGACCAGATTGTCACTCAGTTGAACTCCGCCCGCGAAGCGCTTCGGCGCTCACGAAAAATGATCCAGTAGCGCTCGGTTAAAGTGACCCACTCCGGGAACAGGATCTCGGCCGGAGCGGCATTATCATCCACGCCGCAGGCGTGTGCAGATGTTGGCAGAGATGTGGGCGGGCTCGATATCATCCGCGCCGGGAGGCGCGTTGAGTTGGCGAATCGGGGGAAGCGGGGCGGTTTACCGTGCGCTGATGGCGCGCTGTAATTTGTTGCGGAGGTGCTGGAAGTATTCCGGTCCGACCCTGAGTTGCAGAACTTCCTCGATCAGCGGCGAGAAGTATGCCAGTGATCGAATCGTCCCGAGCGGGGGAGCATCGGCGGGTCTCACTGAACGCCGCGCCGCCGCAAGCGTCAACGCATTCTCGACCGTTTCCAGCGGCACGCCCCGGTCATGCAGTTGAGCCGCAAACAAACGATCCGGCCGGCGCACCACGCCCGCAGTGCCGGGCGTTGCGCGATAGGCTTCGAGAAGCCGTCGGACATACTCGCGCTGTTCCACAACGACGACCTCAGCCCTGCGGTTCGCGCAGCGACGGACCATTGATGGTCACCGTGTGGCAGTAATGTCGGACGCGACTCAGCAGAGCGTCCACCATGGATTTATTGCCGAGAAAGTTCTGCCACTCGTCATACCCGAGGTTCGTGGTGATGATCGTGGAGTGGCGATGATAACGTTCCTCCATCAGCTTGAAGAAGGTGTTCGACTGCTCGGGTTTGAGATTTAAGTAGCCGAACTCATCGATCAGAAGGACGTCCAGTCGCGCCAGCCGGTTCAGCAACTGGCGCGTGGATCGGTCAGCCAGCGAGGCATACATTTCGTCGAACAGATCCTGCGCCCGAACGAACTGACAGCGATGGCCGTTCTGCAAAGCCTTCAGCAGAAGGCCGCAGGCGAGTCCCGTTTTGCCCACGCCGGTCGGACCGACCAGCACCAGGTTCTCGTGTTTGGCCACGAAGTCGAGTTCGGCAAACGTGCGCATCTGCTTGCGGTTCACGCCCGGCTGGCGCGACCAGGGGAACGTCTCCAGCGACCAGCGCTCGGGCAGATTCGCTCGGTGAATCCGCCATTCGAGCGCGCTCTCCTGCCGCTCATGCCATTGCGCTCGCAATAGCCCGGCCACGAACTCCGTATAAGAGGTCTGCGCTTTCTCCGCCGCCTGCAACTGCTCGTCGTAAACGTGCAGCAGCCGGCGCAGCTTGAGATTCTTCAGCAGTTGTTCCAGTTCTTCAGTCATTGCCTTCCGGCTCCTTGTCGCCGATCAGAAAGTAGTCGCGAGCCACGCGTCGCAGAATCATCCGTTCCAGCCGGTCGAGATCGTAAAGCCCATAGCGGGCGGCTTCGGCAACCGCGGCAAGGAACGGTTCGCGCGGATACTCGCGCAGCAGACGCAACAGTTGCCGCAGGGCAAGAGTCACCACTTTGCGTCCCTTCTGCTTCAGCGCCGATATATAAGTAGCGATCTCGGGCGCGGCCTCAATGAGGGCTTTCTCTTCCGGATGCGGATCGTTTCGCTTCACGCCTGCGCCGCGCGGCGGTCTGTGTTCGGCCAGCATGATCCGCTGATGCAACGGTGTCAGCGCCCGGTCGTGGGTAACGATGTGGCGCGCGTCGAGTTCGATATCGATCTTGCCCCGCGTCTCGCGAATCTCCACGCGCCGCCCGATCCACGAGATCGGAACCGAGTAACGAATGGAGTTCACCGAGATATAACCTTCCACGTCCACCGTGCGCTGATGCAGCCGATAAACTTCGGGAATCCATGCCGGCAGCGGCTTCAGGTGCAGTTGTTCGACGGCGAACAGCTCGCGCGGCACGGCGCGAAGGTGCTTCTTATAGGTTGAGTTGACCTTGTCGCACCACTGGCGCGCCTGCCGGTTCAGTTCTTCCCAGCTGGTGAAAGTGCGGCCCGCCAGAAAGTTGTTTTCGATGAAGGAAAACGGCCGCTCCACGCGCGCTGAGCGATTGGCATCGCCGCGTTCATGCGCCACGAAGCGGAATCCGAGGCGTTCGGCGAACGCCTCCATCTCCGGCACGGGAATCATCTCGCGTCCCGTGCCGCGCAGCACCACCACATGCGTGTTGTCGATCATCACGCGTTCCGGGGCGCCATTCATATAGCGCACTGCATCGGTGAGAAACACCTTGCAGTCGAATCGCTGGAACGTGGGGCCGATCTGGAAGAACAGCATGCGCGAGTAACACAACACCGCCGAGGCGGTCTGCGCTTTATACTTCCTGCCGCCCACTTCCACTTCATGCGGCGATGTGTCGTGCTGCATCTCCACGCCGGGCTCGAAATGGTACTGGCCCGCGGGCACAACCGGCGTTTGTCCGATGCCCTGCCTGCGGCAGAATGCGGTGAGCGCCTGATAAGAAAGCGCCGCTCCGCTCGCCCGCAACTCCTCATGGACTCGCACGAGATTCCCCTTGCAGGAAGCCAAAAGATCCAGGATCTGCTGCCGGTAAGGCTCGGCTTTCTCCGGGCGCTGAATCTCCGGTACGCTCGTGGAGTTGGAGCGCAGGACTTTGCGCACGGTTGGACGCGACACCTGCAGCGCGCGCGAGATCTCGCGTCTGCTCACGCCCTTCGCGTGCAACTCCAGAATCGCGGTTCGCTGCGCCTGGCTCAGCATGTTTCGCTTCCTGTTCCTTTCCGATTCGTTCCGCCATCCGGCTGAGTTCCCGGCGGGCACTTTCGATCTCGCGCTGCGCCTGCGCCTGTTGCGCGACGTTCATCTCCGGCAGCGCCTCGCTGAGCCGCCGGTTGGCCCGACGCAGAATGGCAAGCGCCATCTCCAGATCGCGCTCGACTTGTTCGAAGGCCGCGGGTTTCATTACAGGCGGCTGCCGCTGCGTTTTCAAAAACAGTTCCGGCTCGGCGAGTATGCGCTCGCGAATCACGCGCGAGCCCTCTCGCCAGGCGGTGTAAAGTTGTGCAGCCTGCCGCGCTTCGCAGCGGTACTTCACGAATGCGGCGGCCATGCGCTCGCAGTCGTCCGCACTGACTCGCGCCACAGGCACCAGATACTTCATCGCGATCTGCGCGGTGACGCTTCCTTCGCGTACGTGGCGCTGAACCGCTTCAGGCAGTAACTCGACCAGCGCAAGCCGTCGCGACACCCAGCTCAGGCTGCGGTCGAAACGGCGTGCCAGTTGGTCGAGCGAGTAACCGAAGCGCTGTTCCATCTCCGACAGCAGCCAGCCCTGTTCAAGCGCGCTTTCCTGCGGGCTCATCCGCTGCGCGCGCGACAGCAGCAGGGCTTCGGCTTCGCCCATCGGCCAGATTGTGGCCTCGACTGTGTCTCGGCCCAGTTGCCGGAGCGCGGCGATGCGTTTGTAACCGTCGATCACCAGGTAGCGGTCGTTATCGTCTTTCGCGATCACCACGACGATGGGCGTCTGCTGGCCGCTCTCAGCCAGCGACGCCAGCAGATGGTGCTGGCGGTGCGGCTCGCGAACTCGCAGATGTTCCCACCGCAGGTTGAGCTGGTGAAACTCCAGTTGCATGGTCTGGCGACTGCGTCCGAGTATGCGGGAGCCTGGAACCGGTCTTTTGCGGGGAAAGGGGAAGTGTGCCGGGAACTCCTGAGGGATCAGTGGGATACGGGTGGATCTGGTCTTTCGCGGTGCGGAGGATTAGTGCGCCCAAAACCCCAATGAAATCAGAGCCCTGCGCGCCGAACTGGTCTTTCGCGAAGTTCCAGGGAAGTTGGTTCAGTGGCGGGGGCATTCGCAGCGGTTCGGAAGTCTCCGGCTGCGCCGCGCGCTGGTCAATCCGCCACGCGACGGAATAGCCGGGATTCCGATTGCGCCAGTTTGCCTGGGTCTTCTGACGTCGAGCCGTCTGGCACTCCGGATTCCCGCAGGCACGTTGACGGTTTCCCACTCGCGGGTTTGGCCGGAACCACCGGCGACAGATTGTGCACGGTCTCTTCCGGGCCTCTGGCATCGTGATGATTCATCGTCTTCATCGCGTCCGCAGCAGCGGAGAACGGCCAGGTCAGATCAGGATGCCCGGGTCATTTCTGGAGAGCAGAGGTGGGTAACTTCTCGCGAGCGCCGAAGCGCAAGACGTCCGCCGCCGTATCGCTAATTGCTTTGTGGCTGTCGAAACCGTTACGGACCAAATAGCCGCATACTACACGCTGTCCGCCGCGAGTATTCCTCTCGTCGACCTTCCGCCCGACGAAACGAGGCGTTTGCCGCGTTATCCCACCGTGCCGGCCGTTCGCATCGGGCGGCTAGCCGTGGACCAGAGATTTCAAGGGCGTGGTTTGGGCGCGGCGCTCCTGGCCGATGCATCCACCAGAATTTTGAGGGCGGATGCCGCAGCGGTCACGCTTCTCGTGGATGCCAGGAGCGATCAGGCCGTTGCTTTCTACCAGCGCTTCGGATTTCGTACGTTGGCCAGTCAGCCCCGAAACACTGTTCCTGCTTTTGGATTCCTGCCTCTGGCGACCGGCCAGAAGGCCTTCCTGGAGAAAGACGCGCCGTTGAAGACGCGGTTGGCAGGATCACCGGCGCTACCGGAAGTGACGTAAAGCTCCGCGCCGAGCTGGGGCT
>DATAUY010000029.1:0-51931 GCA_036268025.1 Candidatus Sulfotelmatobacter sp.
CTTCCCCATCTTCGCCAACACGTTGAACTCCGGGACGGCCTGCAATTCAGCTCGTAACCGATTCCATCGGCTTACTAAATCGCGGAACTCTCGTTCTCTTGCCCTGCCGTTGACCGAGGAATACTGCCGCAGCCATGCTGCCGATACGTTTGGGGGCAGGCTCTGGATCCATCCGCTCGGACGGGTGACCACCAGCAGAAAGTGCGAGTCCGGCAGAACGGAAGCATAGGCAAGCGCGGTGCGCGAAACATTGACATAGGCGCTTGGCAACAAAACCACGCTGTTTCGTTGGGCCTTCGGCTTTCGGCTGAATCTTCCGCGAAACTGGTATCCGGGATCAGTCTTGTCCCAGAAGATCTCGAGCAATTGTGAAGCAGGAAACTTCTCAAAGACCTGCCAATAGTGTCGAGCGCCACGCTTCCGGTAGGCGGCGCGCGAATTGAAGGTCAGCAAGCGGGAACCGAGCGACAGCCGGAGAATATCTGCCTGAAAACACGGCCGAGATACATGGACTTCATCGTTGGCGCCAATGCTCGCGGCCAGCTCGCTCATCAAAAATGCGACCTCCAGATCCTGATGCACCAGGATCGAGGTCAATTCCCACCAATCCAAACCCAATTCGTCGGTCAGCCGGTCTAATCCGAGGCCAATCAATTCGCGTACCCGACGCATTTCACGGAACTCGCCGCGAAGGTTCCGCAGATTAGTGACCGCACAGCCGAATGCATTCCCGGCCTGAGCGCAGTCTGCCGCACCCGCCGTGCCCAGGTCGATCACACGGTCCCAAGGTTGGGAGGCCCAGGGCCCACCCTGCAACTCGTCTTCAGGATGGATTAGGAGGATTCTCATGGTGTTGGGGTTGAGGAAGCCTAAGGCAAGCCCGAGATGCCGCCTTAATGCAAGGCCTTTTGGACGATGGAACGGTTTAGATCGAGCAGTTGCGGTTCTTGTTGGACCAGGTCCAGCACGTCCCGCCACGAGAATCTACCGCTCAAACGATGGTAAATCTCTCGCACGAATTCCATATCCTCGGGCGTATCCACGGTCCATCGGTGACTGCTGTAGTCTGTTTCGCCGGTCACCGATACAAGTTTGAACTCCTCGGAGTGCTCATAGATGTACGGCGTGACGTGCTCGCGCTCGTAAGGCTTTCGAGCCAGGCGCCACGCTCGTTCCAGGGTTTGGAAAGACATCGTCTCCGTATCCAGCCCGCGCGGATATGTACGTACCAAGCCGTTCGAAGCGTAATCCGCCGCCGACTCGAGATAAGCCTCAATCGTCTTGCCTGTAATCTCCGGATCAATTAGTGGGCAATCCGAAGTGATTCGCACCACGACATCGGCCCGCACCAATTGCGCCGCCCGAAAGTAGCGGTCAAGCACGTCATCCCGGTCGCCGCGTGAGACGGGAACCGAAATTCGCTTGCATTCTGCCACGATCGAATCGTCCTCAGGCCGATCGGTAGTCGCGACCAACAACTCCTGGATTAAATTGCAGCCACCCAAACGCGTTAGGACCTGCGCCAGCATGCTTTGCCCGGCTACATCCATCAGGACCTTTCCGGGCAGACGCGTACTTCCGGTTCGGGCCTGCACGATGGCAACGATCTTCAATACGAACCTCCAAGACTCTCATCCGCAGTGATGGCTAAGGACCTTGCGCACTGCGGAGATTACATCCTCCACATCCTGATCGCTCATGGCGTGGAACATTGGCAGGCTGATGAGACGCGAGTAGGCGTCTTCCGCCACCGGAAACTCTCCGCCCTTATATCCGAAGCGGTCGCGATAGTACGGGTGCAGGTGTACCGGAACATAGTGCACATTCACGCCGATGTTTTCTGCACGGAGCGCGCGGAAGATCTGAGCGCGGCCGGCAGTCAATTTCTGCAAGTCCAGCCGGATGGGATACAGATGCCATGCCGGGTTCGCTTCCGGCCGCACCGCAGGAACGATCACGCCCGGGATCTCGTGGAACTCGGCCGTATATCGCGCGGCGATTTCCCTTCTTCGCGCGAGATTCGCTTCCAGCTTCGTCAACTGCTGAATTCCCAACGCACAGGCAATATCGGGAAGGCGGTAGTTGAAGCCGAGCAGCACCATCTCGTAGTGCCATTGCCCTTCCGCCTGGCGCTGGCGGGCGTCGCTTGAAATCCCGTGATTGCGAAAGCGTCGAAGGGTTTCAGAGAAGTGAGCGCTGTCGGTTGTGACCATGCCGCCCTCCCCGGTGGTGATGTGCTTCACCGGATGAAAGCTGAACACAGTCATATCGGCGATTGACCCAACCTTACGTCCGCGATATTCGGCGCCGAGTGCGTGGCAGGCGTCTTCGATCACAATCAATCCGCGATCGGCCAATCCACGGTCCGCCGCAAGCTTCCGGATGGCGTCCAGGTCCGCCGGATTTCCCGCGTAATCCACGGGAAGGATTGCCCGTGTTCTCGGCGTAATCTTCCGTCCGACCTGTTCGGGATCGAGGTTCAGAGTATCGCGGCTCACGTCGGCAAACACCGGAGTCGCGCCCTGATACAAAATGCAATTCGCTGTAGCGGCAAACGTTAGCGGACTGGTGATCGCCTCGTCGCCGGGCTTCAGCCCAGCGGCAAACGCCGCGCCGTGCAGGGCAGCAGTCCCTGAACTGAAGCTCACGGCATGCTTCGCGCCCACTTTCTCCGCAAAAGCTTCTTCGAACTCGCCGACTTTCGGGCCGGTCGTCAGCCAGTCGGAGCGCAGTGTATCCACCACCGCTTGAATATCTGCTTCGTTGATGGACTGATGTCCGTAGGGAAGGAAAGTCGAGCGGACTGGCGTGCCGCCGTCAATGGCGAGAATTTGCGAGCTCGCGGAGGTCGCGCTCATAGCGATGTCCTAGGCGGGGATCCGGGCGGGCACGGGTTGTTCCGCGGCCGCGGAGGGCGAGACCAATTCCTGCAAATCGCGGTTAGAGAGCCACTGATCGTTCGTATCGCTGGCATAGCGGAAGCCCTCGGGTAGCGGCCTTCCGTTGATCCAGTTCTCGCGCCGCCACCAGCCATGCGCAGGCTGGATCACATACCGGTCTTCCACTTCCAGCGTATTTCGCGCCTCGTCCTCCGACACCAGCACTTCGTGCAGCTTTTCGCCAGGGCGAATTCCAATTGTCTCGATCTCGCATCCCGGGGCGATTGTCTCCGCCAGATCCATCAGCCTCATGCTGGGAATCTTCGGGACGAAAATTTCTCCTCCGTGCATCTGCTCGATGCTGCTGATGACGAACCGCACACCCTGGTCGAGCGTCAGCCAGAAACGCGTCATGCGAGGATCGGTGAGCGTGATGCGGCCGCTACGCTTTTGCTCCTGAAAGACCGGGATCACGCTGCCCCGGCTACCGACCACATTCCCGTAGCGCGCACAGCTGAAGCCGGAACCGTGTGAGCCGGAATAGGCGTTCGCCTGCACGAACATTTTTTCCGCGCAAAGCTTGGTCGCGCCGTACAGATTGATCGGATTAACGGCTTTGTCCGTACTTAGCGCCAGGACGCGCCGCACTCCCTGATTGATGGCCGCATCAATCACATTGCGTCCGCCGATGATGTTGGTCTGGATCGCCTCGAAAGGGTTGTATTCGCAAGCCGGGACCTGCTTCAGCGCCGCGGCGTGTACTACCACTGTTACGCCCGCGAAAGCGCGCTCCAAACGGGACGCGTCCCGGACATCTCCAATGAAATATCTCAGGCTGGAGTGGTCGAGACCTGAGGCGCGCATGTCATGCTGCTTGAGTTCGTCGCGGCTGAAGATCACCAGCCGTTTCGGGTGATACTCCCGCAACATCATCTCGATGAACTTCTTGCCGAACGAGCCGGTTCCGCCCGTCACCAACACCGATTGTTCCGACCAATTCATTCCTTAACCAGTCCTATTTGCACGAGCTCTCGAGTTGCACCACATGGCCCACTTTTCGATTCATAGGCGGAGCATGCCGAAACAAAACATGAATGAGAACTCCCGGCTGGATCGCGTTGCCCGCTAGTATAGCGGAGTTTACCGCGGGTCGCGGTGTCATCTTGGGAAGACGAAAGGTCCTGTGGCCAGATTGGCGGCCAAATTTTCCTCAGCCAATGCTAGAATGCCAGACGAACTCACCAAGTTTCCTGCGAAAAATCCCTGCGCGACAGACCAGCCTCTTCGACCCGGGACGCAGCTGTAAGTGCGCAACAAAAAGTTCTAGTAGTGACGCATCGTTGAGGGCCAGGAATGGATTTCGGACCGCTCGTGCAGGCGAATAACCCCGTGGTTCGTGAAATACAGCCTTCCCCTGGCATGGAGATGGGAAGACCGTCCGGGCCGCACCTGTATCCCGAGATCCCTTCCCACGAATCCGCCATCGGCGAATCGCTTCGGATCCTTCTGAAGCGCAAGTGGGTGATCATCTCCTGCCTGGCCACGATTTTTTCGGTCGTGGCCATCGCCAGCCTGAAGATGACTCCCGTTTACGAGGCCGGGGGCACCATCGAAATCAACAAGCCCGATGCCAGTTTGAACTTCCAGAACTCGGCAACTTTCAGCCTCGATTATTACGACCCAACTGAACTGGAAACAGAACTCAAGATTCTTCAGAGCGATCTGTTGGCCACGCAGGTCATCCGCGAACTCAATCTCGACCGGCGTCCGGAATTTGGCGGCTCGACGACACCTCCATCCCCAGCTTCGGTCGATCTCGCTCCTGACCCTTTGCTGAGCGACCCTACACGTGCGTCAGCCCTGGTCGGCGGGTTTAAAGGCAGTTTGAAGGTCGCGCTCAGTCCGAACACGCGCATCATCGAGGTCCACTATCGCAGCCCTGATCCGCAGATGGCGGCCACGGTGGTAAACACGCTGATGCAGACCTATGTCGAGAACAACTTCAAAGCTCGCTTTGAATCCACGATGCAGGCCTCCGACTGGCTGCAAAAACAGCTTGTGGACCTGCAAATGAAGGTGGAAACATCCCAGGAAAAACTCGTCCGCTATCAGAAGGAACACGAGATTCTTGGCACCGACGAAAAGCAGAACATCATCATGGAGAAGCTGGACGAACTGAACAAACAGCTTACCGATGCGGAAAGTGACCGCATGAACAAAGAGTCGATCTATCGCCTCGTTCAGTCCGGTGATCCGGATGCGATTGCGTCCAGCGCCGGGGGCTTGGATGATGGCGGTTCGGGCAACCAGACCGCTTCGCAGTTGCTGGAAACCCTACAGGCCAAAGAGGCCGACCTGAAGATCCAGATGGCCGACTTAAGCACCCAGTTTGGCCCGTCGTATCCCAAGCTGGCGCAGTTGAACAATCAGCTGAAAGAAATTGACACGCAAACCCAGGCGGAGATGAAGAAGATCGCCAGCAAAGTCCGCGGGCAATATACGACTTCACTCCAGCGGGAAGGTATGCTGCGCGACGCGCTCGAGAAGCAGAAACAGGAAGCCAACAAGCTCAATGAAAGTGCGATTACCTATAGTTTGTTGAAGCGCGACGTCGATACCAACCGCCAGCTTTACGAAGGCCTGCTGCAGAAGATGAAAGAAGCGGGGGTGTCGGCGGGGCTGAAGTCGAACAATTTCCGGATCGTGGACAGCGCGCGTCCGCCGCTTGGGCCGATTGAGCCCAACATTCCCCGCAACCTGATGTTCGCGATCGTGCTCGGATCGGCTTTGGGTGTCGGCCTCGCCTTCCTGCTGGAAGGCCTCGACAATACCGTACGCACGACTGAACAGGCCCAGATGGTTTCCGGCCTGGCATCGCTCGGCATGATTCCTCTGGGATCTAAGTCCGCGCGCGAAGGCCCGAATCCGAAGCGACTCGTGATCGCAACTTCCAAGGAAGCGGTTGAGTTGGTCACGCAGGTTCGTCCGCAGTCACAAATGGCGGAGTCTTACCGTGCACTGCGGACTTCGCTTTTGTTGTCGAATCTGGGAGCGCCTCCCAAAGTAATCATGGTGACCAGCGCACTGCCCCAGGAAGGCAAGACCACGACTAGCATCAACGCAGCGGTCGTGCTGGCGCAAAAAGGCGTGCGCGTTCTGCTGATCGACGCCGATCTTCGCCGTCCGAGCATTCACAAGACCCTCGGCATGGGGCCGCACAGCGGGCTCAGCAATGTGCTGACCGGCAGCACTACGCTGGAAGAGGCGATTACGCAAACTGCCATCCTCCCCAATCTGTTTGTGCTCCCGGCGGGAACGCCTCCGCCCAACCCGGCGGAGCTTTTGGCGTCCTCGAACATGCGAGACGTTCTGAATGAACTGAGCGGGCAGTATGACCATATCGTGATCGATACGCCGCCCTCACTTTCTGTCACCGATGCCGTCGTGCTTTCGCCACGCGCCGATGCTGTTCTTCTGGTGATCCGGTCGGGACAGACAACGAAGCAGGCCTTGCGCCGGTCCCGCGACATCCTGATGCAGGTCAACGCAAAGGTTGTTGGGGTGCTGCTCAACGCCGTCGATCTCAGTTCCCCGGATTACTACTACTACTATGAGTACCAGGGCAAATACGCGCGCTATTACCGCGAAGACGACTCGTCCGAGCACGATGAGGGCGAGACTGAAGAGAGCCGGGCATCGTCCACCAGCGCTTGAGCAAAGTCCTCTGTTTCGATGAATATTCCGTTCCATAGTCCCGTCCGCAAATGGCTAACGATAGCCGTGGCCGGCATGCTCTCGATTGCCTATATAGGGTTCTGCGCCAGCCAGTTCGTCGCTGGGTGGTTTGGGAGCCGCACTGACCTTGCCAGCCTCAAGCGTGCCGTGTGGCTCGATCCGGGCAATGCGGAATATCGCTACGGTCTTGGCCGCTACTACGATCTGCTGGCGCGTGATCCATCCGCCGCGCTCTCCCAATATGAAGCGGCCTTGAAACTGAATCCTCACTCTTCCCGCTACTGGTTCGATCTCGCCAGCGCCTATCAGGTCCTCGGCGACATCACTCAACAATCTACTGCCCTTGAACGTGCGATTCAGGCGGACTCCATGACCCCCGACGTCGCCTGGGAAGCCGGCAACTTCTACCTCGTCCGGGGCGAGAACGAAAAAGCGCTGCGCGAGTTTCGCGTGGTAATCGCTAACGATCCCTCAGATGCAGCCCAGGCCCTGCGATTCTGCTGGCGCATTCAACCCGATGTCGATGTTCTGCTGCGCGATATTGTGCCGGTACGAAGCGACGCCTATGTCAGCTTTCTTACACTGCTGGAGTCCAAAGAAGATACGGCCGGAGCGGCCAAAGTCTGGAACGCCCTGTTGCAAACCCACGAACGTTTTGAGTTGCGCTATGCGTACGACTACATCCGCTATTCCATCCAGCACAAGGACGTGGACCAGGCCGTGCTCGCCTGGCAACAGATTGCCGACCGTTTCGGTTTCACCAGTTACCTTCCTTCCGCGAACAACCTCGTGGTGAACGGAGACTTCAGTCTCAACATTTTGAACGCGGGCTTCGACTGGCAGTACCAGCAGCAATCAAGTGTCAGCCTTAGTCCTGACTCAACCGACTTTCACGCTGGCCGGCGGTCCGTGCTAGTCACCTTCGATGGGCCAGGGATCTCCGACGCCGGAATCTACCAGTTCGTCGCTGTGCAGCCCAACACGACGTACGATTTCACGGGCTATTCCAAGAACGGCGAAATGGAAGGCGCGGGCGGCCCGCATTTCACGATCCAGGATATGTACACGCAGGCGGTTTACTACGAGAGCGACGAATTGAAGGACGCGGGGTTCTGGAAATCGACACAAGGGGAATTTACGACAGGACCGGATTGCAAGCTCGTTGTGCTGCACATCCGCCGGCTCCCGGCGGGCAGTCCGATCCGTGGTAAGCTCTGGATCGACGATTTCCACATCACTCGAAAACCTTCGTAGCGCGCGCGGAATGCAGATTTCATGAGGATTCACCGGAAAGTCGCCGACCCAAAATCCCGCGCTCTTCAGATTGATGCCATTCTGCTTTACGGTACATTCGGCCTGCTCATGTTCGGCCCCGTTGCCTTTGGCGCAGTGGAACCGTGGTCCATCTTTGTGCTGGAGACAGTCTCGGTGCTTCTAGGCCTGCTCTGGCTTGCCAAGCAATGGATCAGCGGAAAAATCGATATCCTCTGGAACCCGCTGTTCCTGCCCATGTCTGGATTCGGGCTTCTGATCTTGTTGCAGCTTGTTCTGGGAAAAACTGCCTACCGGCACGATTCGATCTCGGAATCTATGTTGTATTGCGCTTACGGCCTGTTGTGCTTTCTCGCCACCCAGGTGCTGGTTCGCGCTTCCCAGGCCCGCAAGATCGGCGTGATATTGGCTGTCTATGGTTTCGCGCTGGCGGCTTTCGCTCTGGTGCAGGGCATCGCGCCCAACGGCAAGTTGTTGTGGATCCGGCAGCCCCGGCTGGGCGGATGGATCTATGGTCCCTATGTAAACCACAATCACTACGCCGGCCTGATGGAACTTCTGATACCGATTCCGCTCATTCTTTCGCTTTCGCACATGATCCACGAAAAGGAGCGCACCGCGGCCGGCGTTGCTGCGGCCGTCATGGTGGGAACGATCTTCCTCTCTGGCTCGCGCGGCGGAATGATCGCCATCTTCGTGGAACTGGTCGCCTTCGCCGTTGTTCTTCTTCGCCAGAAAAAAGTCAGCTACCGGATTGCTCTTGCTGTGTCGGCATTTGCAATCGTGCTGGTCAGCATACTGGTGTGGGTCGGCGGCAAGGAATTGACCACACGCGTTTCGAGCATCTCAACCGAGGCCCGCACCGAAATTTCTGGTGGCATGCGACTCTCGATTGATCGTGATTCTCTGCACATGTTCCGTCAGAAACCGCTCCTGGGCTGGGGACTGGGCACATTCCCGATCGTCTACCCGGAGTTCCGTACCTTCTACACGAACTTCTTCGTCAACGAGGCGCACAACGACTATCTGCAATTGCTGGCTGAGATGGGAATCCTGGGCTTCGGACTGATGTTGTGGTTTTTGGTTGTGCTCTACCGCCGTGCAGCCCGCAAAATCGGCAATTGGACGACCGATGTAAGCAGCGCCGTAACTTTAGCCTGCACTCTGGGCTTGACTGGAATTCTGGTTCATAGCCTCTTCGACTTCAATCTCCAGATTCCGGCGAATGCCGCGATCTTCTACGTTTTCTGCAGCATCGCCGCGGCGCCGCCCCTGCTTCAACGTTCGCGCAAGCGCAAGCCCGCGGCGGCGGAGGAAGAATTCTTCCCTGCCTCGGAAGTGGTCTAGCGACCGATTTCAGGATTTTCAACAGCGCACAATCTTTGGACTTTCGATGCCCCGCGTAGCGTTGCGTGTATCCACTATCAACCGGGCTTCCCTGACGATGCGCGAGTAATCGTAGTCCGAGTGATCGGTGACAATCACCACGCAGTCGTACTGCCCCAGGTCATTCAGGTCCACGCATTTCATCTGCAGATCGTATTTGCGGCCCTTCCCAATGAGGGGGAAATAGGGGTCATGATAGCTGACCTGTGCGCCGTCTTTTTGCAGCAGTTCGATAATCGTGAGCGACGGAGATTCGCGCAAATCGTCAATGTCTTTTTTGTAAGCCACTCCTAAAACCAACACGCGCGCGCCGTTCACTGACTTCTTGTGGGTGTTCAATGCGCCGCTCACGGAAGAGAGGACGTGATACGGCATGTTGGTGTTGATCTCGCCTGCCAGTTCGATAAAGCGCGTGCGAAAATCCCACTGCTTTGCCTTCCACGACAAATAGAAGGGATCCACCGGAATGCAATGTCCGCCGAGCCCAGGTCCGGGATAGAAGGGATGAAATCCAAAGGGTTTGGTCGAAGCCGCCTCAATGACCTCCCATATATCAATCCCCATGCGCAGGCACAGCAATTTGAGTTCATTGACCAGGGCGATATTTACACAGCGGTAGATGTTTTCAAGCAGCTTGGTCATCTCCGCTGCCGCGGGAGACGAAACGCCAACCGTTCGGTTGAAGATGCAGCTGTACAAAGCCCGCGCCAACTCCGTCGCCTGCGGATTCAATCCGCCAACAACTTTGGGAATGTCACGCCGGGCTACCGTTGTATTGCCGGGGTCTTCCCGTTCAGGGGAAAAGGCAACGAAGAATTCCTGGCCGGTGAACGTCTCGTTGCGCGCAGCCTTCAGGGCGTGCTTATTTTCTTTTTCCAGGATCGGGACCATCACCTCTTCCGTTGTTCCCGGATAGGTCGTGCTTTCCAGAATGATCAGTTGCCCGGCGCGCAGATGTGGCGCAATCGAATGGGTCGTATCGGTGATGAAACTCAGATCGGGCTCGTGATACTCATCCAGCGGCGTGGGGACACAGATGATGACCGCATCCATCGCCGAAAGCTGGGAATAGTCCGCGGTCGCGGCGAACCCATGCGCTTTGGCCGCCTGAATCTCCTGCGGCGTAATCCGGTAGATGTAAGAGCCGCCGTTGGCCAGCGTCTCAACCTTGCGAGCGTCGATATCGAAGCCGGTAACTTTGAATTTTTGCTCGCTGTAGAGGAGTGCCAGTGGCAGCCCGACGTATCCCAGGCCGATGATGCCGATGCGGGCTTCGCGTTCGTGGATTTTGGCCGTGAACCGATCGATCAAAGGATGTGCGGCGAAATGAGTTGTCATGATGCTTCCTGCGTAGAATGAAAACGCAGGCGCGGGCGCTCTGATTTTAGCATTCGGAATTAGACCTTACCGCTGCATGCGTTCTTCGATGGCGAAGTGGAACCCAAAAAAGCGCGCTTGGATTGTTTCGGCTGCCGTCGCAATAGGGGTCATCTGGTTCGCGGCGCATGCAGGCTCGCTCCTCGTAGTGGACGGACCTTCACACTCCGATCTGATCGTGGTTCTCGCCGGAGAGACCAACTATCGCCCCGCCCGCGGCCTGGAACTTCTGCGGCAAGGCTATGCTCCGCGAGTGCTGCTGAATGTTCCCGCCAGCTCCCAAATTTTTGGGAGCAATGAAATCGAATTGGCGAAGAGATATATAAATGGGCTGCCCGAGTCAGCAGCGATCACAATCTGCCCCGTCGAGGGTCTATCCACCAAGGACGAATCCCGCGACGTCGAAAAATGCCTCGCGCACGAAACGGCGTTGAGGATTCTCATCGTCACATCCGAATTCCACACCCGGCGTGCGCTGAGCATCTTCCGCCGCGAGATTCCCGAGAAATCCTTTAGCGTGGCGGCGGTTCATGATTCCACCCAGTTCGGCGTCCGTTGGTGGACCCATCGGCAATGGGCCAAAACCTGTCTTGATGAATGGTTACGGCTCTTGTGGTGGAACACGGTGGAGCGATGGAGCTAGGCAGAACCATTGCGGGACAAGGAAAGTCGCGAATTCCAAAATGAGTTTTCCACCGCAAAATGAATTCCGAGTCAACAAAAAGCATTGACGCAGAAAGTACGAGAAGGGTACGATTCGAACCAAGGTCACCAAAATAGTTATTAACGGAGTGTGGGAATGCGCAAGTCCGCTTTCCGCGGTTTGGTTAGTTGCGTGCTTATGATGGTATTCCCCGGTTCGTTATTCGCCGCCGACTCCAATGCGGCAATGCTTTATACGAATGGCGCAGCCTGGGTCAATGGCACGCACGTTCCTCGCACTTCTTCGGCAATCTTCTACGGCGATCTTCTCCAGACACGCTCAGATTCGGTTGCAAACATCAACGAAGCCGGTTCGAGCATTACGATTCTTGCGGACTCTCTCGTCACCTTCGAGGGCACGTCGCTGGACATCGACCACGGGGGCGTGATGGTTTCTACGTCGCGAAGTGTGGCGACGACCGCAGGGGACGTGAAAGTGACACCCGTATCCAATTCCTGGACGGAGTTCAACGTTACCGATTTGGACGGGAAGGTTCGCATCTCCGCTAAAAAGGGCGATCTCAACGTCAACAACGGCAAAGAAACGGTGCTGCTCGCCCAGGGCCAGGAGACTACGCAGGATGATTCTTCGAACGACGATCAGGACGGGAAGAAAAAGAAGAAGCGGAAAGCAAGCGGAGCCGTTCCGGCTGCCGGTGGCGGAATTCTCAATTCCCCCTGGGCCATCGGGGCTGGTGGCGCGGCAGTAATAGGGGTTACGACGTGGGTATTGATCCAAAGCAGCAATCCGGCCAGTCCGGCCAAGCCCTAGAGAACACTGGGACTCCGGTATTAGAACTTTCGGCTATAATTGGAAATCTGCCATTGAGTGTGTAATTTTTTGCGCAAGCAGAAATCAGAAGTCAATCAGGCCCCTCCCCCTAGTCCTGTAAGACTTTGATTCAAGGATAGCTAGCGCTGCCTCGCGGGCAGCAAGATTGGCCTCTGTCGTGCATTATTGGCCTAAAGAGAGTACACTTTTTCACCTCCCTCCCCAGGTGCATGGCGTTCACGTGTGCGCAAAGCAAAACTTTTTGCGCGGACTTGGTGTTTCCAGCATCTGAAGCAGGCTTTGACATGACGTCTACCCAGTTCGACAATTCGGTGATGTTTTCTTCTCTCCCCAGGTACAAGGCTCCGTGGAAGGAATCTCTTGCCAGCTACGGGGGGCTGGCGGTCATGATTGCGATCCTGGCCTGGATCCCGGTTCTTCATCCCGAGATTCTGGAAGAACCGAAGAAGGACTACCATGCAATCGAACTGGTTCCGACGCCGGTTCCAGTGGACCACACTCCGCAAAGGCAGCTTCCGAGGCCGGTCGTAGTAGCAAAAGTTGAGCCACCGCCGACCGATGCCTTGCGTCTGCCCGCTCCACAACCTTTGCCTAAGCCCCGTCCCGTTGAGGAAACTCCGGTACCGGAAGTAAAGGTCCAAACCAAGAAGATGGATCCCTTGCCTAGTACGGCACCGATCATGCCGAAGCAGGGTGTAAAAACGAATGTGTTCTCCGGCGGAAGCTCCGCGCCCCAGACCGTCAATCTGCCGGCTGAAAAAGTGCAGACCGGCGGATTTGGCGATCCGCACGGTGTGCCTGCACGCACGTCGCAGACGCAAGCCGTCAACATCGCGCAAGCCGGCGGATTTGATATGCCCACCGGGCCCGGATACGGAAACGGCACGGGCGGAGCAAAAGGCGTTCGTGGCGTAGTTGCGAGCACCGGTTTTGGCAATGGCGTTGCGGTTCAACCTCGCACCGCGCCGTCGCAAGGCAAGGTTGAGTCGGCGGGATTTGCGAATGCCGACGTACCCGCTCCAGCTTCAGTTCAATCGCATCCGGCTACTCAAGTTGCAAAGGTGGTTCCGGCGGAAATTATTTCCAAGCCGGTGCCCGCGTACACCGAAGAAGCCCGCAATAAGAAGATTGAGGGCGAAGTTCTGCTCGAAGTAGTGTTCGAGGCAAGCGGCAAGCTGCGCGTGTTGCGAGTAGTTCGCGGACTTGGCCACGGATTGGATGACTCAGCAGTACACGCTGCCGAACAGATCCGGTTCAAGCCCGCGCTCAGAGACGGTCAACCCTCAGATTCGACGGCCGTCGTACATATTGTTTTCCAATTGGCATAACTGACTTCCCAGAAGGTTCTTATGAGAATGGTACGGTCTAGTACGGGATTGCTTCTTACTCTGTTGGCCTGCGGCTGCTTCACTTTGGCGCAGGATGCTCAGCCTTCCACATCCCAGCCAGCGCAGGATGCTCCCGCCACGGCGCAGCCCGCACCCGCACAAGATGCGCCCGCAACCACGACGCAACCTGCTGCGAACGCGCCTGCGGCGACGTCGAATGATCCGGTGCCGGGCGCAACCGATCCGGCCACTCCCGCTCCTACGCCGGCTTCCATTCCGGCGCAGAGCATGGCCCCTGCGCCTCCGGCTGCCACTCTCAACGAGGTGCTTGATCGCGTGGTACAGCGCGAGCACTTCTTCATGGCACAGATGCGCCACATGCATCCCATGGTGGAAACGTATCTTCAGGACCTGAAGAAGGGCGAAAACGGCAAGGCCATTCCCGTGAGCGACCGCTATTTTCTCGGTCGTCTCGACATGACCGATGGTCCGGGCGACGTCTCGTTCACCGGCGAACCCGGTTTCAACCATCGCATGATGGCCAAGCTGACGGGAGTATATTCCCTGCACTTTCTGCCCATGGGCTTTGCCCAGATGGTGGTGCTCGACAGCGATTTCCAGAAGAAGTACTACAAGTTCAACTTCGTTCGCCGCGAATTTCTCGGAGATGTCCGCTGCCTTGTGATTGACGTCCAGCCGAAAGCCGGAGACAAGACCGCGCGTTTCATGGGTCGCATCTGGGTGGACGATCAGGATTACAACATCGTCCGCTTCAATGGAACCTACTATCCGCAGCCCAAAATCAACTTCTTCTTCCATTTCGATAGCTGGCGCCTGAACATGCGCCCTGGAGTGTGGCTGCCCGCATATGTCTACATTGAGGAGAACAACCTCAAGACCGGGCTCACCAAGACTCTTCACTTCAAAGGACAGACCCGCCTGTGGGGTTATGACCTCAAAGGCCTGGGAAAGAATGAAGAGTTCACGCAGATCCTCGTGGATTCGCCGCAATCCGTCACCGATCAAAGCGATGCGGCTGCGGATGCAACTCCCATCGTCGCCGAGCGCATGTGGGAAAAGCAGGCAGAGGAAAACGCGATCGAACGGCTGCAGAAGATTGGTTTGCTGGCCCCGCCCAGCGACCTGGACAAGGTCTTAGCAACCGTCGTCAACAACCTGCTGGTCACCAACAACATTGACCTGCAAACCGAGGTTCACTGCCGCGTCCTTTTGACCGCGCCGCTCGAATCTTTCACCATCGGGCACACGATCGTTGTCAGCCGCGGCCTACTTGATGTGCTGCCCGATGAGGCTTCGCTGGCGATGGTTCTCGCCCACGAGCTTAGCCACATCGTGCTGGGACATCCGTTCGATACCAAGCTCGCCTTTAACGACAAGCTGTTCTTCCCGGACGAGGATTCTTTCAAGCGGCTTGATTTCCGGCGGAATCCGACCTATGAAGAAGCGGCAGACGCCAAAGCTCTCGAATTGCTGAAAAACTCGCCTTACAAAGACAAGCTTGGAAACGCCGGCCTGTTTCTGCGGGCGCTCGAGGAAAAGTCTCCGGAACTGCCAAACCTCATTCGTCCGCATCTCGGCAACAGCTTCGCTGCCGACAAGAACGTCCGCATGTCTGCCTTGCTGTCAGGCGCACCGGCGCTCGATGAGAAGAAACTTGACCAGATCGCGGCCTTGCCGCTCGGAGGCCGCATTAAGGTCGATCCCTGGAGCGATCAGGTCGAACTCTCCAAGGGGAAACAGGTAGCGCTTACTTCGGTCAAGGAAAAGATGGAATTTGAAGTCACCCCCTTCTTCCCTCACCTCACGCGTTTGAACGGTGGTGCAGAAAAGGTGGCGCTGACAACAAATGCCCCGGCTCCGTCAACGGTGAACGACCCGAAGTAGCCTTTGGCGATGGATTGAGCCGTGCTTCGATAGACGAATACAGCGTCCAAGAATACAGGGATCCACGGCAGCGAGCTTCGTGGATCCCGAAGTTGTAAGATTGCTGGCGGTTTCTGACTGCGGTAAGAGGATCGACGGTGTCGTAAGAGCGCGGGCCCGGGCGGAGATCACAGAGGCTTTGTCCGCAAGACGCAATTATAGGCACAAGGCCGTACTGACGCGCTGCGGCCAAGAATTAGCGAGGATGGTGGTATTACTGGATCGAGCTGCCGACTTGCGAGAAGACGTTGTTGGCGTTCGACCCGATCAGACGAATCGTGCCGACGACGATCACAAGAATTACCGCCAACATCACGGCGTATTCTGCGATGTCCTGGCCGCGCTCGTCTTTCCAAAGCTGATGTAGAAGTTTTGCCACGGGGTTCCCCTTTTCCAAGCTTGCTGCCCTCAACATGCGAGGGGTGTCACAGTCACACAAATACTGTACAGTCACTCCCCAGGCTGGTTGCTAACAAACATCGTAATCTTGCCGCCTGTACCCCGCCAATGGCCCATAAGTGCTACGCAAGTTCCACATCGGGAACTCTTTATTATGCAATGCTTTTCAGCGGCAACGCCTGATTCACGGCAAACAACGCCAGTTCCAAACGGGTTGAGACCCCCAGCTTGTCAAAGATGTTGCTGAGGTGATGTTTGACGGTATCTTCGCTGATTTTGAAGTATTCCGCTATTTCCTTATTAGAGTACCCGGCCACTACCGCTGAGACAATTTCGAGCTCCCGCGGAGTCAATCCGAATTTCTTTTGCCGGGCTTCGTCGTGCGAGGACTGCATCAGCGTCCGCAGATACTGGACCAGGTTCGAAACGCTCTCGCGGCCCACCCAATACTCGCCGGCCATCACCGTCTGTATGGCTTTCAGGAGCAGTTGAGTGGCTGAATCTTTGAGCACGACTCCGCGCGCGCCAAGTTGGAGGGCTTCAACAATCTGGCTTTTCTCGGCGGCTGCTGTAAGCAGAATCACGCGAACGGGGGTCGCATTCGCCGGCAGGCTTAACTCCCGCAGCGCCTCCAGACCGGGATGTTTCGGCATGGCAAGATCGAGCAGAAGGATGTCTGGCTTCAGTTGGCGCGCCAGCTTCACCGCCTCCGCGCCGTCGGACGCCTCGGCAATGACCTTCAGGTCGGCTTCGGCTTCGAGGAGTCGCCGCAAGCCGTCGCGGAAAATGGGATGGTCATCGGCAATCACCAGTCGAACTTGTTGCGTCTTTCTAAAATTCATGCGGCATGTCCCCATTCCGAGGCACTGTAATCTCCAAGCGTGATCCCTGTCCGGGATTCGATTCTACCGTGAGTTCGCCCGCAATCAAGCGTACTCGCTCTTTTATTATGGTCGGCCCCTTGCCATCTTCATCCATGTGCTGCTGATCGTACCGGCCCGCGAAAGGGAATCCTCTCCCGTCGTCTTCCACGCTTAAGTTCCAGTCGTCGCCCGCGGATCCCAAGCGCACCAGCACGTGACGTGCCCCGCTGTGCTTTCGTACGTTGACTAGAGCCTCCTGCACAATGCGAAGAATCTCCCGGCAAACCCTCTGCGACATATCGAGTTCTTCAAGATCGGTCACAAATCGCGCCGTGATTCCCGTCTCTCGCTGGAAGCGCTCCACCGTATCATTCAAGACCCCAATCAGGCGCTGCGAATCCACATCGATCGCCTTCATCTGCTGCATCAGTTCGCGCAGCTTCAGAACTTCTTCACGCAGGAGCGTCTGAATGCGCGACAACTCCGCGCCAATGGGCTTGGAAGCTTCCGCCTGCCTGCGTATCACATCGACCTGCATTTCAACGGCGATCAGTGATTGGACCGCCCCATCGTGCAGTTCACGCGCAAAGCGAGCTCGCTCAGCCGCCCCGGCGCGCCGGCGCAGGCGATGCAGCAGATAAACGTTGTACACCGCCGGCCCGACCTGACGAATCACATCCAGCAGAAAACGCAGCTCTTCCTGTTTGTCTCCACGCCACGATGGATTGAACAGAAAGATGCGCCCGCGCCATTCGCTGCCGAAGAGAAATCCCATCGTGACCAGCGAATCGAAGCTCTGAGATTCTCGTAGTTGCGCCACCACCGCTCCATCTGACGCGGGGATCACGTTCCCGTTGGAATCGATTGCAAGCGTTGTCCACCGATCGCGGTCATTTGCCGCATAGAGAACGTCGCCAGGAACGTCGGCAAGATACCTCTCAGCATCCCGCAATCCCGACTCCAGCCAGCGAAATTCCGAAGGCGTGCGCCCATTCGCTTGATCCATCTCGCCGACAAAAACCCGGTGGCTGTGGGCCTCCTGTGAGGCCACCACAACTCGCGACGCCCCGTACATCGAGAGTAATTCACGGAAAATCTGCTCGATCGTTCGTGTCAGGCCGTCCTCCACACGGATCCTCGAAAGCATGCCGGTGATCAGCGCTTTCTCAGCGCGCAAGTGTTTTTGCCGCTCCGCCAGATAGCCAAGAAGCAATCCCATCACCAGCAGATAGACAGACAACATGAACAGCCGTTGCGGATCAGCCAGGTCCTTGATATCAACGTTCAATCCAGTGAGCGCGCGTATCCTCTGCGCCCCGCCTGGCCCTAACCAGATGTGTAGAACAACCAGGTTCTCGAGCCATAACAAAACCACTTCGGCGAATGCCGTGCCGAGCGTCTCCCACAATCCCCAGCGATAGGCCGCCGCGGCCAATACGAAAAAGAAAAACAGGAAAAAGGGAGTTCTGGGACCTTCGGCGAAGATCGAAATCAAGGCCGGCCAGGCAATGTCGCCGGCATGAACGAGCACGCGAAACGCAGCCGTCGATTGCTGCCTGCGGCGAAGCAGCATCAGGATCAGGATGCCATTCGCCATGTAGAAAACGAAGAGACCGTATGCGGCCCAGGAATGACCCAATTCGGTAGGATCCATCCGGATCGCCACCAGCGTGGAAACCGCCAGGAAGACACGCGCTGTTGCCAGCCACCGCTCGATGCGGCGCGTCTCTCCGGGATCAGGCGGAATCCTCAGCCTCCAGGGCTGACGGTAGCGCTCAATGCGAAAATTCAATTGAGTGGGTCTCCACAGACGTGGCGGCGACGCTGCTCATTATTGAATAAGTAAACGCCTACGGCAAGCGAGCTGCGCCAATAGCTTGACGCCCCGTCCGAAGTATTAATTGGGAAGCTTGCGTCTAGGTTACTACAGTAACCATGGGCCCGGCACCAACACATCTAGAATGATTTGCGGGGGAGTGTGCGTTGCGCAAGGGGTCCCATCTTTGGCTGGCATTAATCGCCTGCACGTTGGCGGCATTAGTCATTGCCGCGCTTGTTTTGCCGCGCTCGTTTGGGCTCACGGCCTTCAGTGATGTCATCCAAAGCTTTCTGTTGATTTCCGGAGTAGCCGCTTTTATTCCGCTTGCCCTGCGCTCGCAAGGACGAGTTCGGCTCTTCTGGTTACTCACTACTCTCGGAACTCTTTTTTGGCTCGCCTATCAACTTTACTGGACCAGTATCGAAGTCCTTTTGCGCCGCGATGTGCCGGACCTGTGCGCATGGGACGCCGTGCTCTTTCTGCACATTGCTCCCATGATGGCTGCATTGGCGTTGCGGCCACATATTTCGCGGGACGAATATGCAGCCCGCATCGGACAGCTCGACTTCGCGCTGTTGCTCCTCTGGTGGCTTTATCTTTACGTTCTGATTGTGATGCCCTGGCAGTACGTCGTGCCCGACGTCGATGCCTATAATCGGAACCTGAACGCTGTCTATCTGGCGGAGAAAATCGTCTTTCTAATCTGTCTTATCGCCTGCTGGGCGACAAGCAAAGGCCACTGGCGAATTTTGTATGCCAGCCTGTTTCTGGTGAATCTCTGCTACTCCGCGAGTTCAACCGTTGCGAATTGGGCGATTGCGCGCAATGCCTACTATAGCGGCAGTCTTTATGACATCCCTCTCGTGATCGCCATGGCCGGTTTGACCTGGATAGGCCTTCGCACAAAGGCCGAAGGAGCTGAAAGCGACACTACCGCGGGTTCGACCGCCTATGGAGTGTGGGTAGCGCGATTCAGCATGATTGCGGTTTTTTCCCTCCCCTTGTTCGCGGCCTGGGCAATTTCTGATGAACTGGTGTCCGCACGAATTCGCGCGTTCCGTCTGACGATTACATTCAGTGCAGCTTTCCTGATGGGCATCCTGGTTTTCCTGCGCCAGCGCATGCTGGATCGTGAACTGGTCCGCCTGCTTGAACACTCGCGCGATTCATTTGACAGCCTGCAACGATTGCAGGCCCAGATATTGCAGTCCGAGAAACTTGCGTCGGTCACCCAGCTCGTGGGCGGCGCGGCCCACGAACTGAACAATCCAATTACCGCGATGCTTGGCTATTCCGATTTGTTGTTGAACACGAAACTCTCCGCGGAACAGCAGCCTCTTGCGGCAAAGATTGGACAATACGTCCGGCGCGCGAAATCACTGGTGGCCAGCCTAATCAGTTTTGCGCGCCAGGCCCCTTCTGCCAAGGCGCCGCTCGATCTCAACACCCTGGCGCGGACGGCCGTGAAGCTTACCCAATCTCAATGTGAGGCGCTGAAGATCGAGGTTCGCACTGAGTTCGATGCGGCCCTCCCCAAGGTCATGGGAGATTCCAACCAACTCCTTCAAGTTTGCCTGCAGCTCATCGCAAACTGCCTGCACCTGCTGAGCGAGCGCGGTGGCCAGGTAATGAATCTGCGGTCGGAACGAGACGCCGGCAAATGTGTGCTTCGGATTGCAATATCGGCTGCCTCTGCGCGGGCCGATGAGGATTCTTCCGGCACTCCGGAAGACAGCCTTGGTCTTAGTGCTTGCCAGGGAATTCTGCAAGAGCATCGCGGGATGCTGATCTCTGAGCGCAATCTTGACGGATCGGTTGTGCTTCGCGTGGAATTGCCAATTGCCACCAATACCGCCCCCTCCCAGACCAGAAACGCTACAGCGCCGGTGCGGTGGGAATCTCGACCGTACGCTTAAGCTGTCCGCAGGCGGCGTAGATGTCGCGGCCACGCGGACGCCGCACAAACGCGGGGATTCCCGCTCCGATCAGAATCTGCTGAAATGCACCCACTCGATCATCGGTGGGAGTGACAAATGGAATCCCCGGGCCCGGATTCAGCGCAATAAGATTGACCTTGGCGTGAATGCCGCGCAACAGCTGCGCGACCTCTTCCGCATTCTCATCGCCGTCGTTTCTGCCGTTGAGAAGCACGTATTCAAAAGTGATTCTCTCCCGGTTGCGCAGTGGAAACTCGCGCGCCGCGGCCAGCAGCTTTTCAAGGTTCCATTTGCGATTGAGGGGCATGAGTTCGCTTCTTAGCACGTCGTTCGACGCATTCAGTGAAATAGCCAGCTTGGGACGAATCTCTTCCTTGGCAAAATCCTGGATGCGTGGCACGATCCCGGCAGTCGAAACCGTCATGCGCGATTCCGCGATGCCGACTTCCTGAACCAGCAAGCGGACAGCTTTCATGAAATTGTCATAGTTGAGAAAGGGCTCGCCCATGCCCATGAACACGAGGTTGATGCGGTCCTGCGGGGGAGAAACCTGCTGATCGTTCAGCACCGCGCAGACTTGTCCGACAATCTCTCCGGCAGTCAGGTTTCGCTTTGCGCCAAGCTGCGCCGTCATACAGAACTGGCAATCGACCGCGCAACCGACCTGGCTCGATATGCAGATGGTCGCCCGGTTCCAGATACGCCCATTTTGGCTTGGAGATTCGCCAGCCTCGGTTCCGTCGCCAGCTTCGCCGTCGTCGCCCTCCGGCATCCATACCGTCTCAACGCTTTGACCGTCGACGAAGCCAATCAGGTAGCGCACAGTTCCATCCACCGAGATGAATCTCTTCTCGATCTCTGGCAGACCGACTGTGATTCCCTTTTCCTTCAACGACGCGCGCATCTGCCGGGACAGAGTCGAAATCCCTTCGATCGAATGCACTCTCTGGCGGTAGACGGCATCCAAAATCTGTTTTACCCGATATGGCGGTCCGCCCCAGGCGCTCACCAACTCCTGGAGCTCGCTCCGCCCCAAGCCAAGCAAAGGATTGTTGATGGAATCAGGCATGGATTGAATCATCTTGCTGCACGGGGCCGTGAACGTGCAATCCGGCGCCCTATGACGCTAGGATAACTCTATGATTCTAAATAAGTAAACTATTGTCGCACACGTATCGGCGCTATGTAAGAATAGAGGAGGTTTCGTTACCCTTCCAGTTTGTCTGCCCTGATTGGATTTGCCCGAGAGTTAAGACGATATGGCCCAGGAAGTTCGCAATATTCGCCGTCAGAAGCTGCCGAATGGCCTGACGATCATCACCGAGCAGATGCAGCACATTCGCTCGGCGTCCATTGGGATCTGGCTTCAGACTGGCTCGCGCGATGAAGCTCCAGAATGGAATGGAATCTCCCATTTCATCGAGCACATGGTCTTCAAGGGGACGAAGCACCGAACGGCGGAAGAAATCGCCCGGCAGGTCGACTCTATCGGCGGTAATTTGGATGCATTCACCGCCAAGGAATGCATCTGTTTCAACGTCAAAGTGCTCGACGAGCATGTGCCGACTGTCCTCGATATTCTCAGCGACCTTGTACTCAACCCGGTTTTCGATGCCTCGGACATCGCGCGCGAACGCGGCGTCATCATGGAAGAAATCAAGATGGACGAGGACAATCCCGACTATCTCGTTCACGAAATCTTCACCCAGAATTTCTGGAAAGATCATCCGCTGGGCAAACCAATCCTGGGCACGAAAGAAACCGTAAAGCGCTTCGAACGCAGGCCGATACTCGACGCCTACGCCCACCGCTTTGCTCCCGGCAATATCATTGTTTCCGCGGCCGGCAATCTCGATCACGACAAGTTTGTCGCGCTGGTAACCAAGCAGTTCGAGCATATGAAGCCGATGACCAACGGATTCCACTCGTCGGCGCCAAAGATCGCCTCGCGCATTACGCTGCGCAACAAGAAGGCCCTCGAACAGGTTCAGCTGTGCATGGGCGTTCCCGCTTATCCCATTGCGCACGAAAAGCGTCATGCCGGATACGTGTTGAATACGCTGCTCGGCGGCGGCATGAGCTCACGGCTGTTCCAGAACATCCGCGAACGCCAGGGATTGGCCTACTCGATCTACAGCGATCTCAGCCCCTATCGCGATACTGGATGCCTCGCGGTTTATGCCGGAACATCTCTGGCTTCCGCGGCGAAAGTCGTGCAGTCGGTAGTCAGCGAATTTCGCAAGCTCAAGAACGAACCGGTGCCCGAGGAGGAGTTGCGCCGCGCAAAAGCTCAGCTCAAAGGCAGCCTGATGCTATCGCTCGAGTCAAGCGCGTCCCGCATGTCGAACCTCGCTCGACAGGAAATGTATTTCGACCGCTTTTATGATCTCGACGAGCTGATCGCGCGCATCGAAGCGGTTACGATCGAAGACTTAACGACTCTGGCAAACGAGTTTTTCAAGACAGAAAATGTCGCCGTCACGTGTCTCGGGAACCTGAACGGTTTGAAGCTGACTCGCGATCAACTCACCTGCTAGCGAATGAAATTGCGATTCTCGTAACGATCCGCCGATCTTTTTTCGAGTGCCTGTTGTAATCCTGCCTTAATCAGGACTTTCGGCGTGCGTAACTTCTGCCCTGCCCACACATCCCATGTGTCGCTTGGCAGTTGTGACTGCCTCGCCTATCGAACTCACGAGGAGAAACCATGAAGAAAATGCTCGGCAGTCTGACGCTGGCGTGTGTCTTGGCCGCTTCCATATCTGTGTTCGCTCAGGACCAGATGAAGAAGGACAACATGAAGAAAGACGACGCTCAACATGACACGATGAAAAATGACTCCATGAAGAGCGACAAGAAAAGCAAGAAAAACGCCCAGAAAGATCAAATGAAAAAAGATCAGATGAAGAAAGATGAAATGAAGCAGGACAACATGAAGCACGACGACATGAAGAAGGATGACAGCAAGAAAGACGAAGTGAAACAGAATTAGATACGGTTCAGTTCCAGGGCGCGGGGCTCCGGTTCCGCGCCACGCGTTCGTCTGGCAGACCTACTGGCAGCGTTACCGCCCGGCGTATAAATCCTTCTTCTTCGCTTCCAACGGAATTTCACCCTCTAACTCCAGATCGGTTCGTCCGGCCGCGACCGTCTCCAGATACTTGCGCAAGCACCTCACACAGGGGACATAGCCTTGCCGGATAGCGTCCTGGGCCGTTAGAGTCCGCTCCTGATCTTTGTTATGAATGACTGGGCAACCGGGACGATGAAAATCTTTTGCACCGTGAGAGACCACCACGATCATGTCAGGAGGAATATTGCGCGCCGGTTGTGCATGCTCCGACCGCAGCGGATGCAGCACCGTCGCCGAACTGGCAATCCGGATTCCGCCGGCAATCAAAACCATGGCGGCCGCCGGAACCAGCCAGGCCGACCACACCGACCATCCCCGTCTGCGGAGCTTCGAGGATTGTACGATCCGGCGTTCCAATCTCCGGCTGAATCCTGCCGGAACTTCGATCATGCGCTCGTCGCCATACAACTGAATGACGTTCTGCATGCCTTCGAGAACTGATTTGCATTTCGGGCACGTGCGGAAATGCTCTTTCATCGTCGCGCGCAGGGCTGCATCCACATCGCCTTCCACGTAGTTCGAAACTTCGATCCACACTTGCTCGCAACGGATGCCGCCCTTATCTACCATGGCTTGGTCCCCTTCTCGAAGGGCAGGCGGCTGAACCATCCCCGGTTCCACCCTCCGGCGAGCAGATCGCGCAGCATCAATCGCGCCCGCAGCAACCGCGTTTTCACCGATGCGACCGAAATTCCCAACGCTTCCGCCGTTTCCTGAATGTTCAAATGCTCCACGTCGCGCAGCACGAAAACTTCGCGATACTTGCGGTCTAGCGATGCCAGCGCATCGGCCAGCTTCTGCCGGATTTCCTTGCGCTCCAGCGTCTCGGAAGGAACCTCGCGCCAGTCGGCAAAATCGCGCGGAATGTATTCGCCTTCGTCGTCGCGGCGCTCGTCAATCGACTCCACCATGCCCTTTCGCTCTCTTCGCCGCCGCATCAACGCCTCGTTCACTGTGATCTGGATCAGCCAGGTACTAAACCGCGCTTCGGACCGGAATTGCCGGATGTTGGCCAACGCCTTGAGCATCGCTTCCTGAACAATGTCTTCGGCGTCGGTTTCATTTCGCAGGATCGCAAGTGCCGCCGCGTACACTCGCCGTTCATAGGGCCGGACGAGTACATAAAACAAATCCGTTCGACCACGCTGCACCCGGGCGATCAGGTCCTGTTCTCGCGCAGCGTCGGCCAGCCCCGGATTGTTCAAAACCGTATTCGGTTCGGCCATTCTTGCCCTTGCCGCGTCAGTATTCCGGATCTTTCTTCCAACCGGTCAGCATGGAAACGAAATTGTTCCACCCGTGCAATGCCACCATCACAAGATGCCCGAAGACGAATGCCAACATGGCCCACATCACGAGGAAATGCCACAGCCTCGCCCAGTGAAATCCACCCATGAGCCACGCCAGCCACGAAAACTGCACGGGCTTCCAGATCGCGAGTCCTGTGAGCACGGAAAGCGCGCCGAGCACGATCACGGTCGTGTATGCATGCTTCTGAAGTGGGTTGTACGCTTCGCGGACCTCCGGCGTAGGGCCGAAGAAAAAGTAATGCTTCACCATCGGCCATACGCCGGGGACATCATGGTGCGTAAATAAAACCTGACGATAATTTCCGCTGAAAATCTGATAGCCGAGATAAATCAGGCCGGTGGCGACATAAATCCACATGAACGTCAAATGCCATTGCAGCGCGCCCCCGAGCCAGCCGCCGATCGCGAATGCCTTCGGCCAGTTCAGCAAATCTTTCTGCGGAATCTTTGCTCCGAAGCTCGGGAACGCACGAAAAATCTGCAGTCCACTGCCCACCATCACGAACAGCGCAATCGCATTCACCCAATGGCAAAGGCGCACCAGCAGCGGATGCTCATAGACCGCGCGAGCGACGGTCTGAGTCTTGTCACCTTCTGTTCGAACGATTTCAACGACAGTGTTCATATGAATGGAGATCAAGGTTTCAAGGTTTCAAGGTTTCAAGGTTTGAGGGTGGCAAACTTGAAAGTTTCCATTTCCGCATTATTTTCTCCCCGTCTGCGGGAAGTCCGCCCGATCCATAAGAACCTTAAAACTTGCCACCTTGAAACTTTGAAACCTGCTTTCTTACAGCCCGTAGAACTCCGAATATCCCTGATCTTCCCAGTACCCAACCTTGCCATCGAGCACATTCGTGACCTTCAAGTCGGTCAGATACTTCGCCTGCTTGTAACCAATCTTGGTAGGGATATTGAGCCGAAGCGGCGCGCCGTGTTCGCGCGTCAAAGGCCGGTCGTACATTTCGTAGCAAAGCAGTGTTTGCGGGTGCAGGGCCGTCGCCATATCGAGAGATTCGTAGTAATCGTCGGCGCAAGCGACGGTGATGAAGCGGGCCGATGTATCGGCGCCGATCATCGCGAGAAAATCCGAAAGCCGCGCGCCGCCGAAGCGGCCAATTACGTCCCATCCTTCCACGCAGACGTGGCGCGTATTTTGCCGGAAGCGCGGCAACGCCTGGATCTGTTTCAGTTTGTAATCCCCCGGCGTTTGGACCGCGCCACCGGCAGTCAGGCTCCAGTTCTCAAAATTGACTCCGGGATCGTCCACGTCGTAGTCGTTGATGGGAAACTTCTCGAATGGAGTGAGTGCGGTGTCAGCAAACGTGGAAGCCAGATGTCCTCGACGGAAAAGCCGCGCAGCGGCCCAATCGCTGAGACCGAGTCCTGTCTTGAGCAACGCCTCCTGGAACCTGGGGATCGCAAACGCGCCCAGAACAAGAACTGGCGCGACTTTCAGCAACTCCCGGCGGGATATGCGTGCGAACTTGCGTTCGGAGATTGAGCGTTCTTTCCTCGCCGGCGCTGATCTCGCAGCCGAAGTCACCTGCACGGGAGGTTCGGAGGCAACTGCTTCTGACCCGGCAGGGTCGCGCTCCAGGTCTTCTGCCGATTTCGGTTTCTCGTCTTCAGGTTCCATCTCGTGAGTTCTTGCCGCTCCCCACAGTGGGATTCCCCAAACTCAGAAAAGTTACGCCAAGATATCACGCATCCAGGAACCGGGGTTTCTAAAGGCCAAAATCATTTTTGTACCTTGGTGCTCTGGCGTTTGCCCCAGTTTCAGTGCATACTATGGCGGTTAAATTCCAGCCCAGTCCAGGGTCCCAGTATGTTTGAGTCCATTTCGTCTGTGTCAAAAGTCACTCGCCGCTTTTTTTCTACGGTATCCGGCAAGCCGGAGGCGCAGCAGCGCCGCTTGATGGCGGCTGCTCTAAGTCTGCTGGTCGTCGCCCTGGTTTTCGTCCTCTACCATGATCGCGACTTCTGGTTCCCTGATGGCCAGGATGCCGAAAACGAAATCTTGCAGTCCGGCCCTGCAACCGCTTTTGCCGCAGTGTCCGCTTCGGGAAAAACTGCGTCGCGAAAGAAGCCGGTAAGCGTTAGACCGCAACTGACCGCGGCGGCCCAGTCCATCGCGTCCACACCGCCCATTGTGGCGACAACTACAAGGACAGTGCTTCCGCCGCTCGAAGTTGAGGTGGTCGCGGGCGACACGCACAAGAAGTTGCGCCCAGCCAGTAATGCGATAGAACTTGATGTTCAGGCTGATTCGCAGGAACAAGCTTCTGATCCGCCGCAACCGAGCGACGATCAGCAATCAGACAGTGCCGCTGCCGGGAGCACGGATGAAACTGCCGCACGCGTGACCGACAGAGCGGCTGAGCGTGTCGAGATGTCGTCCGACACTTCGCAGATGGTGAGCGAATCTGTGAAGCCCGGCTATCCGATGCTTGCGCGTCAGATGAAAGTGCAAGGCTCGGTGATTTTGCTGGCGATGATTGGCCGCGATGGCCTGATACAGGATCTGCGGATTCTAAGCGGTCCGCCCATTCTTTCGGGAGCCGCGCGTGAGGCAGTAAAGCAATGGCATTTCAAGCCGCACTATGACGGTTCGGAAGCGGTTGAAACAGTCGCCAGGATCACTGTCAACTTCACGATTTCCACGAATTGATATTGCGTTGACGAAAAATCGTCAATCTGGCCCAAAAATTAACGAGCGCCCTGAACTCTTGCGAGTCCAGGACGCCCGGGCAGCCCTCCCCCAGAACTGCTCACCAATGAAAATATGCGGGCTGCAGCTTCTTGCCTATGGCACGACCGGGCCATATATCCCCCTAAAGTGCTACAGCCATTAACTTTCCTGAACACAATCACTTACAGGCAATCGCTCAACCGATTCGGCGTTTGAGACCTTGAAGTTTTGGTGCAATCGTGCCGATGAGATGCCTGACCGCAGCACTTCTGCGGGAGTGAATTCCCTCGTCCTGATAGCCATAGCCGGCTGGAGTTAGCCATGTTCGCGATGATCGGCATCATTGTCGTTTTCGGTTGCGTTGTCGCCGGATACCTCATGGAACACGGGAATCTGAGAGTGCTCATCCAGCCTTCCGAGCTGGTCATCATCGCCGGCGCTGCTGCGGGCACGGTCCTGATCGGGAATCCCCTGCATATCATCAAGGCAATCGCGGGAGGAATCGCCGGTGTCTTCAGCGGCTCGAACTTCAGCAAGCAAACTTACATCGACGCTCTGAAGATGATGTACGAACTGCTAAACAAGGCCCGGAAAGAAGGACTGATGTCCCTGGAGCCTGACGTCGAAGATCCGCACAAGAGCGCAGTCATCTCCAGGAATTCGCTGTTCTCCAAAAATCACCATGTCTGCGATTTCGTTTGCGACTCGATGCGCATGGCCATCACGGGAGTTGATGCCTTCGACCTTGACCAGACGCTCGACCTCGATATGGAAGTACACCATCACAGCGCAGCCCAGCCCACCGCAGCGCTTAGCGCTATGGCCGATTCGCTTCCTGGACTCGGCATCGTGGCTGCGGTTCTCGGCGTAGTCATCACGATGGGAGCGCTGGGCGGCCCGCCGGAGGAAATTGGACATAAAGTCGCCGCCGCTCTTGTCGGTACTTTCCTCGGAATCCTTCTCTGCTATGGATTGATCGGTCCGATCGCCGCCAACATGGCGAAAGCCGCGGAAGAAGAACATGCGTTCCTCTACGTCATGCGCGTGTTGATGGTTTCTTTTCTAAAGGGCACCGCCCCAATCATCGCCGTGGAAGTCGCGAGACGGGCAATCCCTGGGCATGTTCGCCCATCGTTCAAAGAGCTTGAAGCCGCCTGCCGCGGAGGTGGCGCAGCGGCGGCAGCCGGCGCGGGTTCCTAACCCTCATGGACAAAGCGCGTCCCATCATCATCCTCAAGAAAAAGAGCGGTCACGGCGGCCACCATGGCGGCGCATGGAAGGTCGCCTATGCTGACTTCGTCACTGCCATGATGGCGCTCTTCATCGTCCTTTGGCTGCTTAACAGCAGCAAGCAGATTCAGGAAGCAGTCGGCGGATATTTCAAAGATCCCACCGGAACAGCCAGGAAAGTCGGGTCCAACATGGTGGGCGCGGGAGAGAACTTTATTCTCACCAAAGACAACATGTCGAAGCTGAAAGATCAACTTCAGCAGGCCATGAAGCAAATGGCGGACTTTGAGAAACTAAAGAACCATATCGAGATGACAGTGACGACGGAGGGCCTTCGCATTGAGCTGACGGAGTCTGCCAAGGGAACTTTTTTCGATAACGGCAGCGCGAAGCTGAGTAGCGACGGAAGCGACATCCTGATCGCGCTGGCACAGGAAGTCGGAAAATTGCCTAACAAGCTTTCGATCGAAGGCCACACCGACTCCAAGCCCTACGCGACTTCCGCGATCTACAGTAACTGGGAACTCTCGAGCGACCGCGCCAATGCAGCGCGGCGCATGATGCAAGCAAACGGCGTGCGCGCCGATCAGGTGACGCAGGTACGCGGCTTCGCCGATCAGCGCCTCCGCAAACCGGATGCTCCTCTTGATCCCGCCAATCGACGCATCTCTATCATCGTGCAGTACATCTTGAAGAGCGATGATGAAGAGTCGAAGCCGGCGGCCGGCAAGGAAGCATCTGAGTAGGAGAAACCAGCCGCAAAAGAATGAGTCGATCTCTTGATGTTCGTTGACCCTCGGCAAAGCCCTGTGCCACACTGCTCGGCAGGTTACTCATGCCTTGCGAATCCGCCAATCCGCGGCATCGCTCTTCCTGCTGTTTCTGCCTGATCCTCGTCTGTTTGGTTGCCGCCGGCCTGTCTGCCCAACAACCCAGTACTCCCGAAGCTACCAAGGTCACCGATCAGCGCGACCTGCTGGTCAATATGCTCTCGTACAACACGGCTCCGGGAACGGGCGTGATTGTCCTGACCGTGTTTGATGGCAACAAGAAGGCCCACCTGAACCGGCAGGCGCTGCTCAAGCTAATCAGCCTCGGGGACCACTCCTACTCCTGGCAGACGACGGAAGCCAATGCGCAGGGTGTATTTACGAACGTTCCGTACGGCAGATACGACGTGGAAGTAAACGCTGTGGGCTACATGGGCATGCACGAGGAGTTGCGCGTGATGGACACGCTTCGCCCCTCGATGATTGATGTGGTGCTTCAGCGTGATCCTTCGGCTATCAATCTCGATGTCTCAGATGAAGTCATGACTCCCAAGGCGCGGAAGGAGGCTAAACACGCGATCTCAGCGCTGAAGTCCAACAAGCTTGTTGAAGCGCAAAAGCGGCTTGATGCGGCGTACAAGCTGACGCCTTCCAGTCCCGAGTTGAATTTTTTGCTCGGCTATCTGAGCTTTCAGAAAAAAGATTTCGTGCAAGCTGGAAATTACCTGACTACTGCGACGATGCTCAATCCCCGAAATGGGCAGGCACTGACGCTCCTCGGGCGAACTGGGCTGGAGCGCGGCGACTTTTCTGCGGCGCAAACCGCATTGGAACGGGCGGTGCTGGCCGATGCCGACAACTGGCTTCCTCACAATCTGCTTGCTGATACGTACCTTCGGCAGAAGGATTACGCAAAGGCCCGCGACGAAGCGCAGATCGCCATCACCAAGGGGCAAAGCGTTCCCAAGTCCGTCGCAGGTCCGGCGCAACTGGTCTTGGGCGAGGCGCTTCTCGGACTCGGCCGGAACCAGGATGGCATTCAAGCGCTGAATACTTTCATGGAGCAATCACCGCAGCATCCGATGGTGCCGCAGGTGCGCTCGTTGATCGTTCAAATCAGCCAGCAGATCACGGACGATGCAAACACCGCGACACACGCTTCCGAGATCCGCTTCAAAGTCGTAGACCCGCTGGCTGCGCTGCCTGCTCCGGGACTCTCTGTAAAAGCATGGCAGCCTTCGGGAATTGACGATGTGAAGCCGCCAGTCGCGACCGATGTCGCGTGTCCCCTTGAGCAGGTTGTCGAAGAATCCGGCAAGCGCGTGCAAGAACTTGTGGCGGATGTCTCCCGCTTCGCGGCGGTCGAGGACCTCTTTCATCAGGCGCTCGACAGTTACGGTATTCCAGTTCGCACCGAAACGCGCAAGTACAACTACGTCGCTGCGATCACCGAGCCGAAGCCGGGGGTTCTCGCTGTTGACGAATATCGCGAAGACAAACTCGATCTCAAGGGATATCCGGACCGGATCGCCAGCACCGGACTTGCCGTGATGGCTTTGATCTTCCATCCGGACATGCGCGACAACTTCGACATGACCTGTGAAGGGTTGGGTGACTGGAAGGGGCAGGCAACCTGGCTTGTTCATTTTCGCCAGCGCGACGATAGGCCCAACAACATGCATAGCTATAAGATCGGGGAACAATCTCATGCCGTCAGTTTGAAAGGGCGTGCGTGGGTCACTGCCGACAAGTTTCAGATCGTGCGCATCGAAACGGAAATGATCAGTCCGATGCCAGAAATTCAGCTTCTCAGTGAACACCACGTCGTCGAATACGGCCCGGTTCCCTTTCCCAAGAAGGACACGACGCTATGGCTGCCGAAAAGCGCGGAAATCTACTTCGACTTCCGCAAGCATCGTTACTATCGACGGCATAGTTTCGATCACTACATGCTGTATTCGGTTGACACCCAGGAAAAACGCAAAGAGCCGGGGAAGTCCGTCGCAGGCGAGAAGAAACCTTCCTGAGCAGCTACCATCTCACTTCAGGCAGTCTCAATGTCCAGTTCCGATTGACCGCTGGAAAGTGCTGTGCCACACTTCTCGCTTCTGTTATGACTCGCGGCCTTGCCATTCCGTTTATCCGCGCGGCTCAAACATTTTTCACTCTAGTCGCCCTCTTCTGCATGGCTTCTGCCAACGCGCTCGCACAGCGAGGCGGCCTCATGAACGATCCTGGCCCATTGATGAACACCTCAACCGCCTACAGTACTTCGCCCGGCACTGGCGTATTGATTTTTACGGTGTGCGCCGAGCGCAGCGGAGTTCATCTTGACCGGCAGGCCCTGATGAAACTGGTGAATCATGCTGACAATTCGGCTCTTTGGCAAACTACAGAGGACACATCGACCAGCATTTTCACCAACGTTCCCTATGGAGTCTACGATGTCGAGGTAAGCGCCGTCGGCTATCTCAGTGCCCACCGCGAACTGTCCGTGTTGAGTTCATTGCGCCCGTCAGATATTGAGATCGTACTCAAACGCGATCCGTCGGCGTTGAAGCTCGATGTCTCCGATAGCGTTATGTCTCCCAAGGCCCGCAAGCAGGCCAAGCAGGCCGTTTCGTCATTGAAATCGAATGATCTCAAACAGGCGGAAAGAAAGTTAGCTGAAGCCTACAAGCTTGCGCCCTCGAGCCCCGACGTTAATTTCCTGTTCGGCTATCTTTACTATCAGAAGAAAGATTTTACGCAGGCCGGGAACTATCTTGGAACCGCGGCCAATCTTAGCCCCCACAACGCGCAAGTCCTCACCCTGCTGGGAAGGGCCGGACTTGAGCGCAAGGACTATCCCGCCGCCCGGTCGGCGTTAGAGCGCGCAATCCTGGTCGACGCTAACAACTGGCTTCCGCATGGCTTGCTCGCTGACACCTACCTTCGCCAAAAGGACTACGGCAAAGCCCGCGATGAAGCGCAAGCCGCCATCGCGAAAGGCGGAGCCTCCGCCAAATCTGATTCCGCTCCAGCACAACTCGTTCTCGGCGAGGCGCTCCTGGGACTAGGGCAAGAACAAGACGGGATTAAAGCGCTGAATCTTTTTCTCGAGCAATCGCCGCGGCACCCGATGTCTGGTCAGGTGCGCGCCCTCATTGCCGACCTGAATGATCGTCCTGCCGTTGCAAATTCAGGAGAAAGCTCTGCCGCAGGAAATGTGCCGCCGTCCGGACTCCACATTACGGCGGTTGATCCGCTCGAAGCGCTTCCGCCTCCCGGCCTATCCCTGAAACCGTGGCAGCCTGCCGGAGTAGATGACGTCAAGCCTCCTGTAGCCAGCGATGTGGCCTGCCCGATCCAAAAAGTAATCGATGAGTCCGGCAAACGCGTGGACGAACTAGTCGAAGACATCGCTCGCTTCTCCGCAATCGAAGACCTCTTCCATCAATCCCTTGACCCCTATGGCATTCCGGTCCGTACGGAAACACGCAAATACGACTACGTCGCAGCCATAACACGCCCTCAGCCCGGATTGGTGCTTGTCGATGAATTCCGCTCCGACAAGCTCATGCTCTCCGGATATCCCGATCAGATTGCCAGCACCGGCTTCGCTACCCTGGCCCTGGTCTTTCATCCGGACATGCGCAGTGATTTCGAAATGACCTGCGAAGGGCTCGGCGACTGGCATGGGCAAGCGGCCTGGCTGGTTCACTTTCGCCAACTCGAAAACCGTCCCAATCGCATGCACAGCTACAAAGTCGGTAACCGGGTTTTTCGGGTGGACTTAAAAGGCCGTGCCTGGATTACCGCCGACAAGTTCCAGATTGTCCGCATCGAGGCTGACATGGTCAAACCGATACCTGAGATTCGCCTGCTCAGCGAACATCAGGTCGTCGAATATGGACCGATTCCCTTCCCCAGGAAAAACGCGACCCTCTGGCTGCCGAAGAATGCGGAAATCTACTTCGACTTCCGCAAGCACCACTACTATCGCCGCCACAGCTTCGACCACTACATGTTGTTCTCGGTCGATTCGGAAGAGAAACGCAACGAGCCGCAAGTCAAGAAGGAAGCGAAGCAAGAACCGGCCAAATCTCCTGGCAATTGACCGCTCGCCCACCGTGTCCGATTCCCCATAGGAGAAATGTTGCACTCGTAGCTCAGTTGTCATATAACGATTGCGCAATTGCGGGATGCTGTTTTCTATTGCATACGTTATTGCACAAAATTCTATGCAACGTCGTAATCGCTCGCAAAATGCATATCCGCACGCAATCTACATATTGAAAGAACGAAGGGGATCGTAACATTTTCGTTAAATCCCCGTTACTTTCTATTTAGGAGACCCAGAGATGAAGCGCCCCGCGCGGCTCGTCTGTTCTGCCCTTGTCGTTCTCTCATCTGTCCTGACCGTTTCTTCCCAGGAAAAGCAAGAGAAAGTCGACTACGAAACCATCACGCGGATCCGCTATGAAGGCTTCCGCGATTCCAAAGTTATGGAACTCGCGTCTGGCCTTATGGATTCGATCGGCGAGCGCCTGACTGGATCTCCAAACATGAAGCGCGCTAACGAATGGACCCGCGATCAACTCACAGCCATGGGGCTGAGTAATGCTCACCTCGAACCCTGGGGGCCTTTCGGCCGCGGATGGGCAAATCAATATGTCAATGCGCGGATGACATCGCCAGATATCACTCCTCTCATTGTCTACGCCAAGGCATGGACGCCGGGAACGAACGGCGTCGTCACCGGGAAATGCATTCGCGCCAACATTGAGAAGAAGGAAGATTTCGAGAAATACCGCGGTAAGCTGGCGGGCATGATCGTGATCCTCGGCCCCGACGCCGATGTGAAACCGATTGTCGACTCACCTTATAAACGGTACACCGACGAAGATCTGGCCAAATTGAGTGATTATGAAATTCCCGGCGAGCGGCCGCCGTTTCGCATGGCTGAATTTATGCGCCGCCGCCAGTTCATCAAAGATCTGAACCAGTTCCTCGGCGATGAAAAAGTTCTCGCCGTTATTGATCACAGCCGAGGTACTGCGGGTGGAGGCACAGTCTTCGTTCAGTCCGGCGGATCGTACAAGCCCGGCGAAACTACGACGGTGCCGCAACTCACCATGGCCTCCGAACACTGGTCACGCATCGCGCGCCTGCTCGATCAGAAAAAGGAAGTTTCGCTCGAACTGAACGTCAACAATACTTTCTACGATGATGATCCCATGCAGTACGACACGATCGCCGAAATTCCCGGCGGCGACAAGAAAGATGAAGTCGTCATGCTGGGCGCGCATCTTGACTCGTGGCACTCAGGAACCGGCGCCACGGACAATGGCGCCGGCACTATCGTGATGATGGAAGCCGTCCGTATTCTGAAAGCGATCGACGTGCACCCACGCCGCACGATCCGTATCGGCCTATGGAGCGGTGAAGAGGAAGGCCTGCTCGGCTCGCAGGGATACGTTGAGCAGCATTTCGGCTCGCGTCCGCCAATGGATGATCCGAACATGAAGGGCACGCCCACGCTGCTTCGGCGCGAAGCGGGACCGGTTACCGTGAAACCGGAGCAGGCAAAAGTTTCCGGCTACTTCAACGTGGACAATGGCACAGGAAAAATCCGTGGAGTATATCTACAGGAGAATGAATCGGTCGCGCCCATCTTCCAGGAGTGGATGAAGCCCTTCAGAGATCTTGGCATGACGACTCTCACCATGCGGAACACGGGCGGCACCGATCATCTTTCATTCGACGCGGTCGGCATTCCTGGATTTCAGTTCATCCAGGACCCCGTCGAGTACGAAACCCGCACCCACCACTCCAACATGGACGTCTACGACCGCCTGCAACCGGAAGACCTGAAACAAATGGCCGTAATCGTAGCCAGCTTCGTCTACGAAACAGCCATGCGTGACCAGATGCTTCCCCGCAAGCCGATCGAAAAGCCGCTGGCGAAGGAACCGGAGAAGAAAGATTAGAGTTGTCGAGTAATCCGCCGATGAAATGTCATCCTGAGCCCGGCGCAAGCCGGGCGACAGACCTTACGACGGCATGCAGCGCAGATGCAGTCGAAAAGAGCGCCTCGGCACATTCAGTCAATCGTTCTTGCATGAGGCGACACAAGTACGGGCCTACGTCAGATTCCTCACGTCGGCTTCGCCTCCGTTCAGAATGACAACAACTTTCTCGAAGTGTCAGAACCGAAAACTGACTCCAATCGAAGGCTCAGCTGTGTTCGTCACCGCATTCGTGGCAAGGGATCCGAATCCAAAATCAGGAGTGGGATAAAGTAGCCCTCGATACTCGGCGCGCAACGCGACACCCTTGTGGATCGTGTAGTTCAAGCCCAACCCATAAACAAATGCGCCCTTGGCCTGCGACTGCGCATTCGATAGTGAATTGAACTGATTGCTGGTCGGGTCGAAGAGCAGCGCTCCGCCTCCGAGCAGGAGATACGGGCTGATTCTCGAATGTCCGCGCCTCGGCAAACTCATCACCAGGCTACCGGTGAACTGATGAATATCTGATTGAAGCCGGAATGCATTGGAAGAAAGAAAGCCGTATTTCTGCGTATTCAGGCTGAAGCCATACGCTGCCTCCGCCGAGATCCAGCGATTCAACTGATGGCGATAGGTAGCCAACACCCCTCCAGCTTCCGTAGCGCTGTAGGAAGTGCCGTTCCCGTTGATGCTTGAAGTGAAGAAGCCCATGCCCTGAAAACTCAGCTCTGAACGATCCTCCTGTGCCATTGCACCCATCGTCAGAAAGACAATGCTCGCCCCAACCGCAACAATCCCCATTTTACGTATCATTGGTTCGCTCCTCGTTGGCTCGCTCTCGTTTACAGCCCATTGCTGAAATCTCAAGACGAGCACGCGCACACTTTTTCCACGAATGCCGAACGCGTAGTCAGAGATTTGCGTGAGACCTTGCTTGAACTATTTAATGATGCGTGGACAAATCAGTGGCGTTGCATTTCGGAATCTAGAGTTTCGTCAACCATGAGTAAAGTTTTGCAATGAAAAGCATAGCTTTTTCTTTAGAGGCCCGAGTGTGGCTTGATCTCAGTTAAAAAAGAAAGCGCAGGACAGTTTGCCTGGAAGAAAGGAGCCAAGATGTTCACTCCGCGCCCTATTGGATTTGTTCGCACTCCTTACCAGGACACAAAACAAATTCCCAAAGGACTTGACGCGAGGCACGACGGGGAAGGCACGCTCGAAATTCTCCCGCAGTTCGAAGCAGGCCTGGCCGACATTGAAGGCTTCTCGCACCTGATCGTTCTGTGGGTGTTCGATCGCGTTGAAGGATTTGATCTGACAGCCGCGCCTCCCTGCGACGATCGCACGCACGGCGTCTTCGCCACACGCTCGCCGTTACGGCCCAATCCGATCGGACTCACGACCGTCGAACTTCTTCGCCGCGCGGGAAGAACTTTGCACATCCGGGGTGTGGACATGCTCGACGAAACTCCGGTTCTCGACATCAAGCCGTATCTGTCGAGCGTTCCCTTCGAGAGATTGCGTCGTGGCTGGCTGGCGGAAGTTGAGGCCCGGCGCGGCAAACCGGCATAAGGACATCTCCTCCATTTCCACTGTGCAACTTCATCCGTCTTGCTGTCACCGGGCGCGCAAAGCGATTATTGAATAACGGGAACGACCCCCCCGGTTTTAGTATTGAACTTTATCCGACTTCTCTTGCCACGCGCGGAATGCAGCCAGCGCCTCTTCCCGCATCATCTGTGTCATCGGAATCGATCGCTTCGACACGTCTTGCGAGATCTCGCGATAGATAAACGAATCGTCGAAACCGGCCTTCGCCGCGTCAGCCGCTACGCTCGCGAAATAGACTTTGCCGAGCCTTGCCCAATAAATCGCTCCCAGGCACATCGGGCAGGGTTCGCACGAGGTATATATTGAGCAATCGCCGAGTTCGAAAATACCGAGCCTCTCACACGCTTCACGAATTGCGACTACTTCGGCATGCGCCGTCGGATCGTTTGTTACAGTAACGCGATTCACTCCCTCCGCGACAACCTCGCCGTCCTTAACCACAATGGCCCCAAACGGTCCGCCATTGCCAGAGCGCACGTTCTCAATTGCGATCTGGATTGCACGCTCCATAAAAGAATTCTGCATGTGTCGAATCTATCTCCGGCGAATAACCATTCAACGCTACCAAAACGGCCGGCCCTTCACGACGCCTCCCCTTCGCGGAGAGTCACGAATTGATCGGCCGGCAGTGCCGTGTGCGCTTCGCTCGCGCCCATCGGCCAGTGGATCTCAATATCAGCGGTTGTAGCCGCTCCCAGGTCAAAATGCAACCGCGAATCGTTCGATGAAAGAAAGCTGGACTGGCTGATGACGCACTTTCGGAGACTTTGATAACCACGGCGATCTGGACATCCCGATCATGAACCGAAACGAGCCGCCGAGCTTGCTGCGCAAATGCGCCTGCAGGAAATCGTTGGCGGCTACTCCTGCCCGCGAAAACTCGACGCGAGAGCACATCGCATTAAACTTCCTGATTTCGCTTAAATCGCCTCAGTGTGCAATCTCGCTAAATGCCACCGATGGATTTGCCAGCCGCCAACAAATCGTCATTCCGAAAATGTTCGGCCCGCCTGCAACTTCATACAACGAAGTTTGCTTTCCTCGAATCCTAAATCTGGTAGGCGTATTGCATTTCAATCCACACGTAACGACTCGTTGTGGGCCACGCTCACGCAAATTGACAGGGTTTGCACCAGCTTTTAAAATTGTTTTTTGCCCCACGCTGCTCCGGCGTGGTTCGGCCTGGCAGTTGAGTTTTCTCACTGTTGACCACTACTACTATGATTTCTGTCAAAGAACTCACCAAGCGATACGCGCGCACGACCGCGGTTGACCATATTTCTTTCGAAGTCGCGAAAGGCCAGATTGTGGGATTTCTCGGCCCCAACGGCGCAGGAAAAACCACGACGATGCGCATCCTGACCTGCTTCATGCCGCCTTCGGCCGGCACAGCGCAGGTTGCCGGCTTCGACGTCCTCGAACAACCGCTGGAAGTAAAGAGGCACATCGGCTATCTACCCGAAACGCCGCCGATCTACCCTGAGATGGAAACGACCGAATATCTGAAATTCGTCGGCCGCCTCAAAGGCCTGTCAGGCGCGAAGCTGCAAAAGCGGGTTGACTACGTCTGCGACCGTTGCGCCATTGCCGACGTCAAGAAAAAGCTGCTCGGCAGACTTTCCAAGGGTTACCGTCAGCGCGTCGGACTGGCGCAGGCTATCATTCACAATCCCGACGTACTCATTCTCGACGAGCCGACCTCCGGCCTCGACCCCAAGCAGATCAACGAAACCCGCGAACTGATCAAAGATCTTGCCGGCGAGCACACAATCATTCTGAGCACGCACATCCTGCCCGAAGTCGAACAGACTTGTCAGCAGGTCATTATTATCAACAAAGGGAAAGTAGTCGCCACGGATTCCGTACGCAACCTGCAAGCGCGCGCCCGCGGTGCCGAATCTGTTCTGCTTGAAATTGCCGGGCGGACCGGCACCATCGAAATTCCCATCGTGCAGCACAAACTGGAACAGATTCCCGGAGTCGCCCGCGTCCACTGCAAGGAACATGCAGACAGCCGCGCGCTATTCGAAGTAGAAGGGGAGAAAGGGCGTCTCGTCCGCGGTGACCTCGCCCGCGCCGTTGTCGAATGCGGATGGGACCTCAACGAGCTCCGCCCGGCAGCCATGACCCTCGAAGAAGTCTTCCTTCAGTTGACGGGAAGCGACGCAGCCGCTGAGAAGAAGGAAGAAGCGCCCACGGACACCGAGAAAGAAGAGGTCCATCAATGAGAAATATCTGGGTCATCTGCCGCAAAGAACTAACTAGCTACTTCGTCTCCTGGATTGCCTATCTTCTTCTCGCGATGTTCGCCGTGATTTTCGGCTACTTCTTCTGGACGCTGCTCGGCTATTTCGTCTTCGAAGGCATCGAAATGCAGATGCGCGGCCAGTCGTTCCCAATGAACATCAACGAGCAGATCGTTCGCCCGCTGTTCTCCAACGTTAGCGTCATCGCCCTGCTCGTCATCATCCCCCTGATCACCATGCGGCTCTTCGCCGAAGAGAAGCGCACCGGAACGATCGAATTGCTGGTCACGTCGCCGATCCGCGACCTCGAAATCATCATCGGTAAATGGCTCGCCGCCTTGCTGCTCTACGCGTCCCTGCTTGCCTTCACCGGCCTCAATTTTTTGTTTCTCTTCAAGTACGGAAACCCTGACTGGAAACCGATTCTCATCGGATATCTCGGCCTGATTCTTCAAGCAGGCGCGTTGCTGGCCGTTGGAACCTTTATTTCGACGCTCACCAAGAACCAGATCATCGCCGGGACCGTGACCTTCGCCGTTTGCCTCCTGCTCTACATCTGCGGATGGGTGTCCGGATTCGAAATGGCTGGGTGGGCAAAGGTCCTTTCTTACATTTCGGTCGCCACGCACTCGGAATCGTTCGCCAAGGGTGTAATCGAAACCAAAGATGCAGTCTTTTACTTAACCGTGATTTTCCTGGGACTTTTCTTCACCGCGCGTTCCATGGAATCGCTGCGCTGGAGGTCATAAATGGCGAGCCAATGGATGCAAGCCCGACAAACCAAGTACGCCGCCTACGCGACGACGTACATTCTTGTCATCATCGCCGCTGTTGTCGTCGCGAATGTTCTCGCCGATCGCTACAACAAGTCGTACGACACCACATCGAACAAGCGCTATAGCCTTTCGGAACAGACGGCCAAGATCGTCAAGGGCCTGAAGCAGGACGCGACCATCACCTACTTCAACCAGAGCACCAGTTTTCGGGAGGGCAAAGATCTCTTAGATCAGTACAAGAATCTTTCTCCCAAGGTGCACGTCGAATACGTCGATCCTGACAAGAATCCCCAGCTTGCCCGCGCGGCGAACATTCGCAACTTGGGCACAGCTGTTGTGCAGGTTGGCGATCGAAAAGAAGAAGCCAAGAGCATGAACGAAGAGGGCGTAACCGGCGCCTTCATTCGCGATCTAAAAAATACGACCCGCACCATCTGTTTTGCCTCCGGCAGCGGAGAACATCAGATCGACAACAGCGACCGCGAAGGACTTTCCAGTTTCAAAGACCTGCTCGGCAAGGACAACTATGAAACGCAGACCCTGAATCTGTTGGAGAAAGCCGAAGTCCCGGCCAACTGCACCGCGCTCGTGATTGCCGGGCCCACCCGCGATTATCAGCAGCCTGAAGTAGATGCCATTAAGAAGTACGTGGAATCTGGCGGACGCGCCCTCTTCACGCTCGATCCGCCATTGAAACTCGGCCACGACTCTGTCGCCGATAATGACGTTCTTACCACGCTGCTTGAAAGCTGGGGGGTGACTCTCCAGAAAAACTTGATTCTCGATCTCAATCCAATTGGACAGATCGCCGGAACAGGGCCGCAAGTCGCTCTCGTCACAAGCTACGACTCGCAGCCGATTGTGAGCGGAATGAAAGGCATGGCCACCGGCTTCCCACTATCGCGCTCACTCGAGATCAAAAGCAACAACAAGAGCACCGTGGAAAAGATGTTCGATTCCTCGGACAGCAGCTTCGCGACCAGCGACCTGAATACGCCGCGAGTGAACGTAGACGATCCAAAGAACAAGAAAGGTCCGCTCACACTCGCCGCGGCCGGTTCTTACAATACCGGCAAAGAAAATTCTCAGGGACGCTTTGTGGTGGTCGGCAGCTCATCATGGCTGGCGAACCGCTTCATCAATTTCAACGGCAACAGCGACCTCGCGCTCAACACAATCAACTGGCTTTCGTCGGACGAAGACCTTATCTCGATCCGCCCCAGGCCGCAGGACGATCGCCGCATCACCATGACCACGTCTCAGATGATGTGGGTACGCGCCACCAGCCAGTTCCTGCTGCCCTCGATCGTAGTCATCGCCGGCGTTTTCGTCTGGCTGAAGAGAAGATAAACAACTCGTTGGGTGCCCCGTCCTAAAATCGCGCTCGTTGCGATCTTAGAGTGGAGAATTTGACTTCTCACAAATCAGTATGAAACTCCGCAGCCTAATCCTCGCTGTCCTCGTCCTCGGCGCTCTGGCCGGCACGCTCTATTGGTCCGAGCATCACAAGCCGGCAGAAAATACCGCCAAAGCTGCCGACGCCTCTCCTGCAATCCTGAAGCTTGACGAAGGTTCGATCACGAAAGTTGAACTTAAAGACAAAGACGCTCCACCCATCGTGCTCGCCAAGAGCAACTCCGGTTCCTGGCAGATCACTGCGCCGAAGCAATATTCCGCTGATACGGCCAATGTCTCCAGCACCCTCTCTTCTCTTTCGTCTCTCAACTCCGAGCGCGTGATTGAAGACAAGGCCGCCGACTTGAAGCCGTACGGTCTCGATCCTCCCGCCGTCGAAGTCGACGTCACCGAGAAAGACAATAAGTCCCAGAAGCTTCTGCTCGGCGACGACACCCCCGCAGGCAGCGGCGTCTATGCCATGCTGGTCGGCGATCCGCGCATCTTCACCATCGCCAGCTTTAGCAAGAGCTCAATCAACAAGAGCCTGAACGAGTTTCGCGATAAGCGCCTCTTGCAGGTGAACGTGGACCAGGTCAGCCGCATTGAGCTGCTTCGGAAGAGTCAGACCATTGAGTTCGGACGCACTAAAGACACATGGCAGATCCTGCAGCCCAAGCCGCTGCGTGCCGACGGCTTCCAGGTCAGCCAGCTTATGCAGAAGCTGACCGACGCCAAGATGGATCTCACCGGACCGAACACCGATAAAGAAACCGCGTCGGCCTTCAAGGCTGGCACACAGGTCGCGACCGCGAAGCTGACGGATTCCTCGGGAACTCAGTCGCTGCAAATCAAAAAAAACAAGGACAACTACTATGCGAAATCCAGCGCTGTAGATGGCGTCTACAAAGTGAACGCCGATCTGGCCCAGTCGCTGGACAAAGACGTCGATGACTTCCGCAACAAGAAACTTTTTGATTTGGGCTTCAGCGAGCCCGACAAGATCGAAATCCACTCCGGAGCGAAGACCGGTGTTCTCACCAAGAATGGCAGTGATTGGTTTGAAAACGGCAAAAAGATGGACGCCGACAGCGTTCAATCTCTGATTTCGAACCTGAGCTTCGTCGCGGCTGACAAATTCGTCGAGTCAGGATTTGAGAATCCAACCATCGAAGCGACAGTCACGTCGGACGCAGGCAAGCACACTGAAAAAGTCTCGATCGCAAAGACTTCAGATGGCTACATCGCCAAGCGCGAGAACGAACCGGCTCTGTATCACGTGCAATCGACCTCGGTAGACTCGATTCAGAAAGCTTTCGACGGCCTGAAACCGGCGAAGAAGTAGGCCCAACGTCACCCGAAGGCCGGCCTTACAATGGCCCGAGAGATCGCCGAAGAACACACGCCTGAGAATCGTCGGTCAATCCTTCTGCTCGTCTGTGGTTTCACGCTTTTCACTCCGCGTCCACCACACACCGAAACCCGACAGTTCCCGACCGATCCATACCTGGCGCCATCAAAAGCAATTTCCCGTGCTCAGACAATTTGTATGCCTCGGGGAAATACCAGATCGATCCCTGGGGCTGATAGTAATTTCCTCCGCGCAAAATCGCTGCGCGCGTGTGTTCGTCCCCAAATTCTTCCGTCCACTGCCAGACGTTTCCAACCAAATCCATGACGCCAAATGGACTCGCTCCCTTCGGATGAGCATCCACAGCATCCGGCGCGCGCATCGTCCGTGACTTGTCCGGCAGCGGAACCGCGGTCGCATTCCACTCGTCCCCCCACGGATACACCCGCCGATCACTCCCCTGCGCCGCATATTGCCACTCCCACTCATGCGGCAGCCGCTTCCCCGCCCATTTTGCATAGGCTCGCGCATCGTCGAGCGAGACCCAGGTCACCGGACGGTTTTCCCATCCCACCGGAAAGCTCCCATCCTTCCAATCGCGCAGGAAATTCAAGTCATCCTTCGGCCGATAATGAGCCGCATCCACAAACTTCTTAAACCCCGCATTCGTAATCGGATACTTGTCGATATAAAAGCTGTGCAGGTACATCGGGTGCGAATGAAAGCGCCGGGGCGAATCCTCCCATGGATACTGCACATCCAGCCCAATTTCATTCAGCCCCTCGATCTCAATTCCCGACACTTCAAAATCGAAATTCCCTTCCGGAATCCTCACCATCCGGCTCAGATCCGCACCCGCATGTTTTGTCGCCTCAATTGGCACAATCTGCTGCGGCAGGAACTTCCATTCATGCGGATAGTTCGCCAGCGGCACAGCAGTCATCGCTTTCATCTTGGTCATCAGGGCTAAGACATCATTCGATAAGGCATTCGGACTTGCCAACACCGCCCCAAACCCGTTCGCCTCAATTGAAAAGCTCAGCACCTTGCGCTCTGTCCCGCGAGCCTCCGGCTTCAACTCCACCCCGTGATACAAATCGAAGTAGCGCTGGTTCCCATCCACCTCCATCTGATCTCCGGCCACGTCATATTCGTTCCGATTCACGATCGTCCACAAAGTTTGATCGCCCAGTGGCCACCGGCTCGCAAAAACTCCGTACTTCAGCATCGGGGCCATCGGCTCCCAATCTTTACTCACAAGAAACGAAGCCATCGCCCGCTCGATCATTGCCACTCTCCGCGTCGCCTCCGCATCGCGCGGCATGATCCCGTTCCAAATGCCCCAGATGTTCTCCCAGCTCTCCCACCCCACTCCGTTGAAGAACGCAAATTGCAAATCGCTCGTCTTGTCGCGATTCCAGCGGTCGGAGATATTCACCATGTGCCGCGGCTCCAACCACTTGTATTTATCGACGAGCGGCGTGAATGGAAACTGATACTGCCCCCACGTCATCAGATTCCAGGCCAGCGCCTCGTCTGACGGACCGCCCTCCGGTTCGAACACCAACGGACGTCCGCTCTTGTCCGCCGCCAACGAAAATGCCAGTGGTACGCCATCCTGCGTGTCGCCGTTGATTCCATCCGCGCCAATCTCCTTCATCAGGAAAGCAATTTCCTCCGGCCAGGACTTCTCCGGCGCTCGCGTCCCCTGGTCCCACATCATCATCGGGAACAGCACGCGCACGCCGCGCCTATGAAAATCCGCAATCATCTGCCTGACTCCCGAAACGCCACCCGGCATGCTGCGAATCAGGTCATGCTGGTTGCGGTCGTCAATCCCCATATTCGGATACGTCGGCCAGATCAATACCGCATCAATTCCTCCGTACCGTTTCTCCAGATCGTCGAGATACCGGTCGACCGTATACTTCCCCGCCACCGGATCATAGAAATACCGGTCCTGCACCATCATCTGCGGCTGGATGAAACTCGACTGCGTCCACTTGAACTCCGGCCGATCGTAGCGTGAGCCGTCATAGCCGATGCGAATGCGCCGCTCATCGCGCCAATGCCGGATGTCAGCCAGCCACGCCGCGTGCTCTTCTGGCGAACACAGCTTCGATCCCGGAAACCACAAGTCTTTCACCGCAATGCTCATACAGCCCGGCACAGGAATCTGCTGATCGTTCGGAGAATAGTTTGAGTCCTGAGCAGAACAAATTGAACTGATCAGAAAGACCAGCGCAAGAAGCGGCATTCGAGCAGTCACAGTGGCCCCCGGCCAAAACAAATGGCGCTGATTCACTGAAATGAACGGATACGGCTAGCTAAAATATCAGAAGATAACCGAGCCGACCGGACTTCCCACCACACGCTCGCTTAAGTTGTTTGCAATTTCGTTCACGTTATACCTCGGAACAGCGCAAACGTCTGCAACTTCTTGCATATCTCTTTAAAAAACTCATGCGCTACGCGCATTTTCTATGGATGGGCCACAACGTCTGGTCTACAATGTTCCGACCACTGAGAGATCGGGATTGGTTGCGATCTCAAAGTCCCCCGGTGCCTCTGTTCTCAAGCAATTCGCAATAGAGGCCAAATTTCCCTGTTAGTTTGCGCGCTGCCCGGAACTGTTTTGTCGAACTCATCCACGAGTTGGGGTGCCAAGGTGATGTCCCGCATGCTTCGCCGTTCCTTACTGTTCTTCTGTCTCGCATCGCTCGCCGTAATTCCCGCATTCTCACAGTCCGTCACGGTGAATCCGACGAGCATCGCTTTTGGAAACCAGGCCGTTGGCTCGACGAGCGCAGTTCACAAAGTCACGCTGAAAAACGCGCAGACTTCGGCGATTACGATCACCAGCATCAGCACCGATCTGGCGGACTATGTCGAGACAAATACCTGTCCTGCGAGCCTCAAAGCGGGCGCCACTTGCGGTATTTCGGTCACATTCACTCCCAGCGTCCAGGGCGCTCGCAATGGCACTTTGACAGTCGTAGACAGCGGCCTCTCCAGCCCGCAGGCCGTGACTCTCACCGGCGCAGGCATAGCTCCGACCTTGAAGTCGATCGCCGTCACACCGGCTTCTCCGACGATCGCGCCCGCCACTAAGCAGCAATTCACTGCCACTGGAACTTATAGCGACGGCAGCACACAGAACATCACTACAACCGTGAGTTGGATCTCGGCCACTAAAACAGTCGCCACCATTGGACTTCACACCGGCCTGGCGACCGCCGTCACAACAGGATCAACATCCATTACCGCCAATCTCGGCACCGTCCACGGCTCGACTACTCTCACCGTAGGCACGACCGCCGTCTTGCAATCAATCACCGTTACACCTACGATCAGCATCGCGGCCGGCACAACGCAGCAATTCACAGCGACAGGTCACTTCAGCGACGGTAGTACGCAGAACATCACCACGACGTCGACCTGGAGTTCCTCCAACACTACCGTAGCTACTATCAGCAATGTTTCCGGATCACAAGGGCTCGCTACGGCAGTTGCCGCCGGAACAGCGTCCATCACGGCCACTTCCGGAAGCATCTCCGGATCAGCCACGCTGACCGTCACACCTGCGGTCCTGATTTCGATTTCGATTTCGCCACAGTCGCCGACAATCACGGCGGGATCAACGCAGCAGTTCACCGCGACCGGCAAATTCTCAGACAACTCCACGCAGAACATCACGACTTCCGTAACCTGGGACTCTGACACGCAATCGGTGGCGACGATCAGCAACGCCGCCGGTAGCCAAGGTCTCGCGACCGCAGTCGCCGCAGGCACGGCAACGATCTCGGCATCGGAAAATTCGATTTCCTCGTCCACCGAACTCACCGTCAGCTCATCGGCGCAACAGGCCTGGTCTCTGCATGGACCTCCGGGACGCAAGTCTCACACTGCCGTTTGGGATCCCGTCAGCCAGCAGATGATCATCTTCGGCGGCCAGCAAAGCAGCAATAACACTAATCTGAACGACGTATGGCTCGCCACCACGTCAACCACCCAGAACGACAGCTACACCGCCGAAACACCCTCCGGCCAGGCTCCTGCTGCAAGGTTCGGCCACGTGGCCACCTTCGATTCCGTCAACAATCGAATGACGGTCTTCGGAGGAAACTCGGGATCCTGCGCCAACGATGTCTGGGTCCTCACTGGAGCCAATGGACAAAACGGCACGCCAGCGTGGCAGAGCTTGACCACTGCGGGCACGAAGCCAGGCGCCCGCGTCTACGCGGGTGGCGTCTACGACCCCAATTCGAATTCGCTGATCGTCTTCGGCGGAAGCAACTGCTCCGGACAGTTCTTCAACGATGTCTGGGTGCTCTCGAACGCCAATGGAATCGGCGGCACGGCAAGCTGGACACAACTCACTCCATCTGGCACGCCGCCTCAGGCGCGTGAAAGCGGCAGCGCCGTCTACGATCCCACGCACAACGTCCTGGTCATCTATGCAGGCGATGCGGGTGGCTCACCATTCAGCGACGTCTGGACTCTCAGTAACGCAAACGGCACCGCAGGCACGCCAGTCTGGTCGCCGCAGTCGCCCACGGGAACGCCTCCCGCGGCACGTACCGGACAGTCCGCCGTGTTAGACAGCGTCAACAATCGCATGATGGTTTTTGGGGGCACAACTGCAACCACCACCTTCGCTGACACCTGGGTGTTGACCACAGCCAATGGAATCGGCGGTACGCCCGCCTGGTCGATGATCTCCGTAACCACCACCGCCCCCAGCGTCGCCTACCACAGCGCAGTCTATGACGCTGCCCGGAACGATATGTACGTTTTCGCCGGCATCAGCACCCAGGACAAGCTCCAGGCCAACGACCACGCTTTCGCGCTGAGCGCTGCCAATGGAATCGGTACGGGCCAGAAGTGGACATTAGGCGGCCCGCCGGTCCGTTATTCGCACGTCGCCTTCTACGACGCCGCCAATAACTCCCTGATCGTATTCGGAGGCCAGCACGCGATTAGCTCTGTCAATTTCAACGACTACTGGAAGGAAGCCACCGTGCTCGGTTCTGCGAATCTTCAGTGGAACCTGCAAATAGTGACGGGTCCCAGGCCGAGTCCGCGATGGGGCATGAGTGGGCTCTATGACAGTGTCAACAATCGGCTAATGATCTTTGGCGGAGCAACCGGATTCCCCGCTCCTTGCGTAAGTGATTACTACGTCGTTCAGAACGCAAATACTCACGGAGCAAGTCCCAGCTTCAGCGCGATCACTCCAACTGGAACCGCGCCTGCAGCGCGCACTCGCCATGTGGCCACCTATGACAGCGCGACAAATACGATGATGGTCTTTGGTGGCTACGACTGCAATAGCACGTATTTCAATGACTTTTGGATTCTCAGTCACGCTAACAACGTGGGCGGTACACCCGCGTGGACGAAGCTTTCACCTGTGGGCACCCCGCCGTCAGTTCGCGAGAGCAGCAGCGCGATTTACGATTCCTCCACGAATTCACTCATCGTTTATGGCGGCGACGCGGGCGGCGCTCCCTTAGGAGATGTCTGGATCCTCTCGAACGCTAATGGATCGGGCGGAACTCCCGCCTGGACAAAGCTGACTCCATCGAACAACGGACCGGTTGCGCGGTCGGGCCAGTCCGCGACGTATGACAGCCAGAACAACATCATGACGATCTACGGCGGCTTCGATGGCGCCAATGTTTTGAGCGATACCTGGGTTCTTACAGGCGCCAACGGCCAGGCCGGTTCAGCGGTCTGGACGCAGCTGCCGGCCGGTCAGCCCAGACGCTTTCATAGTTCGGAGTACGATCCTGTATCAAATCAGATGATCACGTTTGGCGGTGCGTCAGGAACGGCGCCGCAATCGCCGTCAGCGGACATATTCACGCTGACAAACGCCAACAACGTTCCATGAACAGCTGATTTGAAATTCACGGATCGACTTCTGATTTCGATATTTCCGGTGGTTCTCGATGAAAGTCACTCGCCGAGAATCTGCAATCCGGGTACTACAGGTGTGCAATGTCGTGCATATTGTTTTGAATCGTACTTCGCGTTACGCTGTCTCCGCTTCACGAGCGTGGCGGCGGTTTTGTAAACTTCAGGAGAAAAAATCATGGCGCGCAACACTCTGTCCCAGGCAATCAAGAATGATCGCTCTCACCTTCGATTGTCGATTCTGCCCTTCCAGAAAATCCGCAAAAATAATCTGACGTGCACCATTCTTCTTCCCCTGACGTTGTGCGCGCTCTTTCTTGCCAGCAGTGAAGCCACCGTTACGACCGCAGCCGTTTATCCGCAAAACTTTTTGAATTTCGGAATTGTTACGGTGAATACAACGGGCGCCGTACCTCAAACCATCAGCGTGTACAACCAGGGAACGACATCTGTAACGGTCAACAGCGTGACCTTCAGCATTCCGCAGTTCCAGTTGGTTTCCGGGGCTACTCCCGTAACGATTGCGCCTCAGGGCTTCGCAAACTTCGTCGTCTCGTTCACTCCCGCGACTGCCAAAATCTACACGGGAACCATGACTTTCGCCATGGCTGGTTCGCCGAACCTCGTTGAGACGCTCACTGGCACCGGCTCAAGCCTGTTATCCGCAAGCACTGTGAGCACGAAGTCTTTGACTTTCTCGAGCCAGGGCGTGGGCACCGTGAGTGCGCCGCAAACCGTCACCATCACGAATACCGGGAAGACCTCATTCAAAATCACTTCAGTCACAGTCACCAACCCGTTTGCTCAAACCGGATTCACCACAACCACCGCGATGAAACCCGGAGCTATCCTGAATCTTCAGATCACCTTCGCCCCTTTCCAGGCGGCGGATGCTGCCTATGGAACGCTGGTCATCGCCTATGACACTGTTCCCAGTTCCGGTGTAAGTTTGTTTGGCTCGGCGTCCGCTCCCGCATCACTCGGCATCAATTCTTTCCCGGCTCTGCCCAGTTCTGTGCAGGGCGCCGCGTATCAAGCGGCTCTTTCTGCGGTTGGCGGAGTCGCGCCGTACACGTGGAAACTGGCCCCCACCTCAAAGTTGCCTTCCGGGCTCACTCTATCGAGCGCCGGTGTAATCAGCGGGACCGTTGCTTCCACCGTTGCCCCAGTCAACTATTCCTTCCCGGTTCAGGTAAGGGATTCAAATACTCCTCCCTCAACACACAACACGGTATTCACGCTCCCCGTCGCCGTCCCCACCGGTTCCAACTGCAATACGATCTCTTATGACGGCACCGGAAATACACCTCTGGTATCGCTCATGGATCTGGGCACGAACTTTTACAAGAATCTTTACCAGGGTGGCTTGTATGCGAATGGCGTAAACACAGACGATCCAGTGCATGATGCTTTTGGACAGAGCCTGGCAGCAGGAATTCAGCCGCTCGACATCAACGGCAATCCCAGCCCGAACGGCAAAGAGGTTCTGCTCACCATTGGACAGTCCAACACGACCGGTATTTCTCAGACATTAACTGGCATAGCGAGCGTGGATCCATCCATAAATCCCGGTGTCGTTATCGTGGATGGCGGCACAGGCAGCGCGGGTGGAGCGCAATTGGCAGATCCCAGTAGCTTCTATTGGACGGTCGTCACGAACAATTACCTTCCCAATGCGGGAGTGAGCGCCAACCAGGTCGTTGCGGCCTGGGTCAATGACGTCGACGCTCAGGGCAACCCACCCAAGCTTACAAGCCTGCAATCGGAACTGGAAAGCATGATGCGAAACATGCTCGTGTTATTCCCTAATCTGAAGATCGTTTACTTGTCCAGCGTGAATTACACGGGATACTCAAATGGAGTCGTGCAGGAATACAACGAGCCCTATGCTTACGAGGCGGGATTCGGCGTAAAGCTGGCGATCCAGGACCAACTCAACGGCGTAAATAACCTCAACTTCGACCCCTCCAAGGGAACTGTCGTAGCGCCCTGGATGGCGTGGGGCCCTTACTACTGGGCAAATGGCTTGACTCCGAACAGCGACAGTATGGTCTGGGCCTGCACCGATCTGATGTCGGACGGCACTCACCCCGCCGATCCAGCGGGCCGAGTAAAAGCGTCCGGAAGGCTGTTGAACTTCTTCAAAACGGATGACACCGCCGCACCGTGGTTCCTGGCACCCGCGTCGCCCCACTAAGTGGACGCAGGTGTAAAGAGGGAACCGTCTAAGAAATCGAAGCAACGGCAGACCTGGCCTTCAGGTCGGTCGTTGCTTCTTCTTTTTGCTTGAACTCCAGGGCGCATTTCCATCACGCCGATTATCAGTTCGTAAATGGCCCTGCGAACCACTACTGGCAGGCGCGGTCGGAAATCGAATGCTGTTGCGCACCTCTCACGGCGCTGCAAATAGGTTTCAATCAGGATCCAGGCCGCACGTGAGCCATTGAAAAAATGGCTCCTCAGGTAGGACTCGAACCTACAACCCTTCGGTTAACAGCCGAATGCTAAACCTCGGAGTGCACATGTTTTCAACGGAGTAGAGAGGAGCGGAGAGGACAATTTGGAGCCGTTTCGGCGCGCAATTCGGCGAAGAATTCGGCGAAGCTTTCTGAAACTAACGAATCGGCCAATGAACCCCAGGCTCATCGGGCCAAACCGCTTCTGGAAACCTGGTCGTGGACAGAACGGACAGCCCTTTCATCTCTCTGTTACCCGATGCCTGCTTTCTCAGACGATCTTGTTCAGGTCACGGTGCTCGTCAACCAGTCTGACTATTTCCCTGACGTCGACGCCGCGTTCTCGGCGGTCGGGACATCTCTCATAGACGATGCGGTACGGTCTTTTGAATGGGCACGCGTGTGGACGGTCGAATGTCCAGATTGCTCTCATAGAGAGAGGTCAATGACACCCCTTTCGTCCTAGGAGAAACCTAGACGCAGACTGCCTGCTCAAAGCCACGCGACCTCTGCCGTGACAGTCTTGCCGTTCTAGATTTTTCAACGACTTACTAGCCCGTGGGAAACACCTAAACCACTCAAGTCGTGGAAGACCGCAGATTTTGTGGATCGGATTGT
>DATAUY010000030.1:0-10114 GCA_036268025.1 Candidatus Sulfotelmatobacter sp.
CTCGGCCAACGTTTCGGTCGCAGCAAGTTCAACCGCCAGCCAGGTGCGGAATCGGTTTTCATCGCTCCATATGCGGGCCATTTCAGCCCGGGTGTAGCGCGGAATCAAGGTCTAAGCCTCCTCTGCAAGTGGGACAGAGGATTCTAAATGGATGGCGAAAAATCGGCCAGGCCACTGGTTAGTCGCCACTCCACTGGCCACTGACAATAAAGGCCCCACCTCGCAGTTCAGGAAGCGGGGCCACACCCGCGGCCGCCCCCTCGGCGATCGCGGATCAGTCGCGGCAATAGTGGAAATATATCGTAAAACGATATAAAAGCAAATAACTATCGTCATACGATATAATTACCGGATGAAGGATCTCTCTCTGCTGGACTACCAGGCTTTGGCCGAGTTCCGCTACCAGATCCGCAGGTTCCTGCATTTCAGCGAGCTGGCGCTGCAAAAGGCCGGAATCGAGCGCCAGCAATACCAGTTCATGCTGGCGGTCAAAGGCGTTCCGGAAGGCGGTCGTCCCCGCATACGCGATCTGGCCGACCGGATGCTCATCCAGCACCATAGCGCAGTCGAATTGGTAAACCGTCTTGAGGCCGGCGGATATGTGCGCAGGGAACGGGGAGTGCAGGACAAGCGCGAAGTCCTCCTCGAACTCACGCCGAAAGGCGAGCGTGTCCTCAGTGAGTTGGCCCGCCATCACCACAACGAGTTAAGCAATGCGGCCCCCGATCTGGTGGCCGCATTGCGCCGCGTTACGGTTGGCAAGACTGGCAGGAAACGAGCAGGCAAGGCAAAGATCGAGAGTGCAAGAAATACCCACCGAGGTTGAACCCAAAAACCGTGAACGCCAATAAGAGTGACGCCGTAATACCGACGCCCACCGGGGCATCACCCCTGTTGCAACCACCGGCGCAATTCCGCATCGTGCTGATCTCATTTCTTTCGGCGGCGGTCGGACTCGTCGCGGGATTGGTAGCCTATGTCCTGTACAAGCTGATCGGGCTGTTCACTAATCTTTTTTTCTTCCATCAATGGTCCACGGCTTTCCGCAGCGTCGGAGCGCACCACCTCGGTCCGTGGGTGATTTTGGTTCCGGTGGGGGGCGGCCTCGTTGTCGGTGTCATGGCGAAATATGGCTCGAGCAAGATCAAGGGCCACGGTATTCCCGAAGCCATGGAAGCCGTACTCGTGAGCCGCAGCCGCATCGAGCCGAAAGTTGCTCTGCTCAAGCCGATTTCAGCTGCCATCGCCATCGGCACCGGAGGGCCATTCGGCGCTGAAGGTCCTATCATTCAAACCGGCGGAGCGATCGGATCTCTGGTCGGCCAGGTGTTGCACACCACTGCCGTCGAGCGCAAAGTCCTGCTCGCATGCGGTGCGGCCGCAGGAATGTCGGCAACATTCAACACCCCAATTTCCGGCGTGATTATCGCCATCGAACTGCTGCTCTTCGAATTCAAATCGCGCTCGTTCATTCCGCTGGTGATCGCCAGCACCCTCGCGACCGCCGTCCACATGGTCTTGTTGGGCCCGGGGCCGATGTTCAAGGTAGGTGTTGTGGATTTCGGTTTTCCGCATGCTCTGCCGTTCTATATCGTGCTTGGCCCGATCTGCGGATTCGCGGCCGTCGCTCTCAGCAAAACCTTGTACTGGGTGGAGGATTTCTTCGAAAAGATCCCTGTCGATGAACTCTGGTATCCCGCCATCGGTGCCCTTGCGCTGGGCATCCTTGGATTTTTCGTTCCTCGCGTCTTCGGGGTTGGATATGACACGATTGGCGACATTCTGAACGGGAATCTCGCTTGGAAGCTACTTCTGATCGTGATGCTGGCGAAGTTTACCGCACTGGTGATCTCGCTCGGCTCGGGGACTTCCGGCGGTCTGCTGGCCCCAACCTTCATGTGGAGCGCGGCCATGGGCGGGTTGTTTGCCATGGTCGGCAATATCGCCTTTCCCCACGCGCACCTTTCGCCGGGCGCGTTCGCCCTGGTCGCCATGGGCGCGGTATTCGGCGCAGCTTCGCGCGCGACCTTCTCGTTCATCATTTTTGCTTTCGAGATTACGCGCGACTACAACTCCGTGCTGCCTCTGATGCTTGCGTCGGTCATCGCCGACGGCATCGCGATGCTGTTCATGCCGAAAAGCTCAATCATGACCGAAAAGCTCGCGCGCCGCGGCCTGCGCGTGCATCAGGACTACGAGGCCGATGTGCTCTCGCAAGCGTGTGTGAGCGAAACTATGGAGAAAAATGCTCCGGTCATTCCGGTGGGCACCAAGGTTGCCGAAGTGGCGGAGCGCATTGCACGCCGCGATCCCGCGGTCGCCCGCCACGAAGCGCTGTTGATTGTCGATGGCGCAGGCAATCTGGCGGGAATCGTCACGCGCGGCGATATTTTGCGTGCATTGGACGCCGACTCGTCCGGAGCCATCACTGTCGAGAAGGCCGGCAGAACACAGCTCGTTGTGACCTATCCGGATGAGGCTGTCTCTGACGCGGCCGCGAAGCTCTTGCGCTTCGACATCGGCCGTATGCCTGTTGTAGACCGCTCCGACGAACGCAAGATTGTAGGCTATCTGGGCCGTGCCGCGATTCTCGCCGCGCGCATGCGCAGGCTCCAGGATGAAGATGTGCGGGAAGAAGGTTGGTTGCGACGTGGTTGGCGGCCCATTGGGAGAACAGAACCAAACTGATCGGGCGACTTGCCCTGGGCAATGATGAGTTAGCCTGCCGTTCCGGGCAAGCGTAGTTTGCACTGGGCGTGGCCGCGCGAATGCATCGCTTTTCTTGCGAACGCGACAAGACGTGGTTGGCTCGCATCCTTAGAAGATCACGTGCATCAGAAGATCACGTGCATCGCTGGAAATTCAGTCGTTCCACGATATGATGTATAGTCGATGTCTCGCATGACCTTAAACCGGATCGGCAGCGTGCTCGCTCTTCTTGCCGTTTTTTGCGTGCTCGCCGTATTCCTCTGTCACTCGATGCAGGGACCCTACTCGGTGGTTCACGGTCCAGTTACCGCGCTTCTGTCGGTTCGGGCTTCAGTGGGACTGCGCATGGCCATCGTCCATGCGGCATCGCTTGCACCACAGTTCAATCCCGCTTCTCAGGTGGCATCTTTGTTATTTCTGGAAGCTGCATTGGCAAGCTTAGGCCCTAAAAGATCTTTCGACCGCCCTGATCTCACCCTCCGCTGCTGATTCTTCCTGGCAATCGCTCCCTGACTCGGAACGGGTCCCATAAGAAGTTTTTTGGGAAAGGTGCGACTTCGGTCGCGCCGCCTCGAACCACAAAAGGTTGAGCTTAAACAGTTTGTTGAAAAACCTCGTTTGCAGCACTGGATTTGAAGGTCGCGGATTTAAGCCGCGACGCAAGTCGAGCGCAATCAACATCGCCTTCAGCCACCGAGGTGAGTTGGCGCTCCAGAGGCGACGTTTTCAGCAAACTATTTAGGCACCGAGGTGAGATGCCCCGGATCTGCGGGCGTTCCAGTTCTACTCGACAGGAAGAGGTCTCTGTCTTCCAACTTTATTGTTGCGGATTGAAATTCCGCACGTACTTTCCGCATAGTATGAATGAGTTCATCGCCCTTAGATTAGAAAGCGACATCGAAAACGAAGAGATGGCAGGAAGTCGCCCAAATCTTCGCTACTACCTTCGCCAGCAGCCGGTGATGCTGACGATCGTGCTGGTATTGGTGGTCATCGCTTTCGTCTTCGTGACTGCCCTCTCCCATGCTTATCACTCGCAGCGCGAAGCGCTGGGGGCCCGCTGGTTCAACCGTGGCCTTGCCGATCTCAATGCAAAGAACTATCCCGCGGCTGTCACCGAATTCCGCTCCGCGCTGCTTTACTCCCGCGATGACTACCGTTACCAACTCAATCTTGCCGAGGCACTGATCGGACTCAAGCACACCGGCGAAGCCTCCGCATATCTGATCAACCTTTGGGACCGCGAGCCTGGGGACGGTTTCGTCAACCTCGAACTCGCCCGCATCAACGCGCAGCAAGACCAGACTCAGGATGCCGTCCGCTACTATCACGAGGCGATCTATGCCTTCTGGCCCAACGGGCAGGAGACTAAACGCCGCGACGCCCGGCTCGAGCTGATCGAACTTTTCTTGCGCATCAACGACAAAGCCGAGGCGCAAGCCGAACTCATCGCGCTTTCAGAAAATGCCGGAGACGATCCCGCTGTGCAGCTACGCATCGGCGATCTTTTTCTTCGAGCTCACGATCCCGAACACGCCTTGGCCGCTTACCGCACAGTTCTGCGGCAAGACGTGCACGACGCAGCGGCACTGGCCGGCGCTGGGCGTGCCGCCTACGATTTGGGACGCTATTCCCTCGCGCGAGGCTATCTGCAATCCGCCGTTACGATAAATCCATCCGATCAACTGAGTTCCAGCCTGCTCAAAACTACCGAACTCGTGCTGAATATGGATCCCTTCGGCGGCGACGTCTCAAGCACTGAGCGCAACCGCCGAATCGTCGAGGCCTTCGCGACCGCTGGAGATCGTCTGAAAGCCTGCGTCGTCCCAAACCCAGCAGTTCCGGGGCCGGCTGGAGTGCAACCGGGATTGAACGATGAATGGACTTCTCTGAAGCCGCAGGTCACCGAAACCGGTCTGCGCCGGGATCCTGGCCTCGTAGATTCCGCAATGGACCTCGTTTTCCAAATCGAGCGCCATACCGACAAGCTCTGCGGCGAGCCCATAGGAAAAGATCTCGCGCTGCTTCTCATCGCGAAATCCCACGAGGGATCGAATTGAACTCGCCAGCCAATTCGACAGCCGACGTCCTGGCGGCCAATGTAGAGGTTGATGGCGCGCAGCAAATTCCCGAACGCGGGCTCACCCGCCCCATCTTTCGCGAAGAGCATTTCTTTCTAATTCTGTCCGTCCTTATCGGGATATCCTCTGGCCTTGCGGTCGTCTGCTTCCGCTTTGCCATCGACTGGGCCCGTCTCTACCTGCTCGGTACTGGGGCCGTGCTCGCTCCCACTCGCCTGATCCTCGCGCCCACGCTCGCCGGACTCGTCATCGCCTTTCTGGTGATTCACTTCTTCCCAGCCACGCGTGGCAGCGGCGTCAACCAGACCAAAGCTGCGCTCTACATCTTCAACGGACACATCCCCTTCCGCACCGCGATCGGCAAATTTATCACCGCCGCGCTCGCCATCGGCTCCGGACATTCTCTCGGTCCCGAAGATCCCTCCCTGCAAATCGGCGCCAGCCTTGCCTCCGTCTTAGGACGCAAAATGCACCTCTCGCGCGACCGCATGCGCCTCATCGCTCCGGTCGGCGCAGCCGCTGGACTCGCCGCCGCCTTCAACGCTCCCATCTCCGCCGTCCTCTTCGTCATCGAAGAAGTCATCGGACGATGGAGCGCAGGCATCCTCGGCTCGGTCGTCCTCTCCGCTGTTTCGAGCGTCGTAATCATGCGTTGGTTCCTCGGCTCGGAATCTCTCTTCCGTATTCCCGCCGTTGAACTCAAGCGCCCCTCAGAATTGCTTGCCTATGCGATCCTCGGGGTCGTCGGAGGTCTCGCCTCAGTCGCTTTCTCCAGCGGCATCGCCGCCTTGCGCCCGCGGTGCAAGGCCCTTCCGCGCTGGACGCAATATTTCCAGCCCGCCATCGCCGGACTCCTCATCGGCGTCATCGCCGTGCTCGGCGCGCCGCAGGTCATGGGCGCCGGCTACGAATACATCGATCAGGCGATGCATGGGCAATTCACCTGGGAATTTCTCGCCATGCTCGCCGGACTGAAAATCGTCGCGACTCTTCTCTCGTTCGTCAGCGGAACGCCCGGTGGCATGTTCGCGCCCACACTCTTCATCGGGGCCATGCTTGGCGCGGCCGTCGGCGGCGCGCAGCACTCGCTCCTGCCGCAACTCACGGGATCGCCCGCCACCTACGCGCTCGTCGGCATGGGCGTTCTTTTCGCCGGATTCCTTCGCGCTCCCATGACCTCGGTCTTCATGGTGCTCGAAGTCAGCGGCAACTACTCGATCATCGTTCCCGTGCTCGTCGCCAACACCTTCGCCTATCTCATCTCGCGCGGCCTCCAGCCCGTCGCCATCTTCGACGTGCTCACGCGCCAGGACGGCCTCGAGCTTCCATCCATGGAAGAGCAGCGGGAAGAGGGAGTTCTCCATGTTGAAGACGCCATGCGTCCGCTCGAAGATCCGGTCCTCGACGGAGAGAAACCTGTCGATCAATGCCTTCGCGACGCAGAGCGCGCGAAGAACGACAACCTTCTCGTGAAGCGCTCCCCCAGCGGCTGGAGCCTGGTCAGCAAAGATCAACTCCGCGCCCTCGCTGCCGACGGCAAAGGCTCAACTGCGCTGGGATCACTCCTGCCCGTGCTGTACGTGCCGTTTCTGCATCCCGACCATCCCCTTGAAAGCGCGCTGCACTATGTAGATCGCTACCCGCTAATCCCAGTCGTCAACCGCGCCGACTTCCGCCAGGTCGAAGGCGTCATCACCGAACGCGACGTCCTGGAACGCTACCGGGAATTCGGCGAAGGATAGCGGAAAGGATAGCGTAAGAGTGGCGCTTCAGCGCCCCGTCAGGTGGTTCGTATCAGGTCAGGGCTCTAACCGTGCCGCCAGAAAGACGAAATCAGATCGCGGCATCGCCGGCGGGGCGGATACTTTCTTGGACAAGCTCAGGACAGGCTCTGTCCGCCGCTTTTGACTTACCTTGCAGAACTATTCACGATTTCTTCTTTTCCAGCTCCGCCCAGCGCGCATAAAGCGCATCCAGTTTCTGCTGTGCGTCTTCCATCTCGGCATGGGCAGCCAGCAATCTGGGGCCGTCGCTGGCGATGGCCGGATCTTCCATCTGCGTGCGTTTGGCGCGCATCAGTTCTTCCGCTTCTTCAACGCGCTGTTCGATCGTCGAGTACTCGCGTGCTTCCATGTAAGACAATTTCGTTTTCGCAGGCGCAGATCCCGCCGCACTCGTCCGTGAACCCGCCGGCAGAATTTCGTTCTCGTTCGCGAAAGTCTTCCGCCCAGCCTGCCACGCGTCCCACTGCGCGTAATCGGCGAAGGGTTCTGCGCCGCCCATCCCATCGAGACCGAGCACCACAGTCGAAACACGATCGAGCATGTACCGGTCGTGCGTAACCAGCACCAGCGATCCGCGAAACTCGAGCAGGCTCTCTTCCAGAATTTCCAGCGTCGGGATATCGAGATCGTTCGTCGGCTCGTCCAGCAGAAGCACGTCGGCAGGCTGAAGCATGAGCTGCGCGATCAGCACCCGCGCCCGCTCTCCGCCGGAAAGCCGCGACACCGGCTGATTCAACTGCTCGCCGGTAAAAAGAAATCTCGCCGCCCACGACGCAACATGTATCTGCCGGTCCTGATACACCACCGCATCGCCTTCCGGAGCGAGCACCCGCCGCAGCGTAGCTTCGGAATCGAGTTCGCGGTTCTGATCGAAGTAGACGACGCGCAGCCATTCGGCTCGGCGAATATTGCCGCGTGTAGGGGAAAGTTCTCCGCGCAGCAGTCGCAGCAAAGTCGTTTTGCCGCTTCCGTTCGGCCCAACCAATCCCACGCGCAGCCCGGCAGTCACAATGAAATTCAATTTGTCGAACAGCGTGCGCCCGGCAATGTCGTATCCAACATTTTCCAGTTCGATCAGCCGCTTCGTCTTCCTGTCGGTCGCGGAGAAGTCAATTTGCGCCGTCGCGGTCCGCGTCCGCTGATTCAGGTCGGCGAGATCGCCCATCAGTTCGCCCGCCTTGGCGATGCGCGCTTTCGATTTTCTCGTCCGCGCCTTGGCCCCACGCCTCAGCCACTCGATTTCGTTGTGTACCAGGTTTTCCAGCGCCTCATGACGCTTCGACTGCGCGTGCAGGAATTCTTCTTTTTTCTCCAAAAACGTGGTGTAGTTGCCATCCACGCGCAAAATACCGTCGGGATAAACTCTACTCAGCTCCGCCATCCCGGTGGCGACGTTCTCCAGAAAATAACGGTCGTGACTGACCACCACGCAGGCGAACCGTGCCGCGACCAGCAACTCCTCCAGCCAGTCGATTCCCGCCAGATCCAGATGGTTCGTTGGTTCGTCGAGCAGGAGAATGTCTGGCGCCTGCACCAGCGCCTCGGCAATCGCCAGCCGCTTTTTCCATCCACCGGAAAGGGAAGCGGCCGGTGCGTCAACCTCTTCAAACCCGGCGCGCCCTAGCGTCTCCGCAAAGCGCGACCCGCGTTCGCCGGATGGCACTCCCGCGCGATCCAGTGCATTCTCAATTACCCGCCGCACGGTCACGCCCTCATCGAACACGGACTCCTGCTCCACATAGCTGACCTGCGCCCGCTTGCGGACTGCAATCTCGCCCTCGTCGGCATCCTCGCCGCTCGCGAGAATGCGCAGCAGTGTCGATTTGCCCGACCCATTCGGCCCAATCAGACCAATCCGGTCGCCTTCAGAAACGGTAAACGACACGTTCTGAAACAACGGATTCGATCCAAAGGCCTTGGAAATCTTTTGTACGTTGATAATCGGAGGCAACGGCGATCAGTCCCCGGCAAATAAGAGTGGATACTCTGAGGGTATCAGGAAAAAGGACCGAGGAAGGAAAACGATCGTCGAGAAACACAGTGCGAGAAACACAGCGCATTAAACGCCGTGCCCTTTCACGAAGCTGTTTGCGAGTCCAGTTCTAAGTCAGTTCGACCTTCTCCATATACTCTGCAACCTGCAGGTTCCATCCCAGTTCGTTCTTCATCATGTCGCGCAATTGGCTTGAGGCGGTCGGTTCGCCATGGCCCAGATACGTGACCGCCGGCTTGTTGCGGAACGTACGCAGCCATCGCGGCAGCTCCGGACGATCGGCGTGGTCGCTGAATTATTCAAGCGCCGCGATCTGGGCGCGAAGAGGCACGTAGTCGCCGAGAATCTTCACTTCGTTCGCCTTGTTCCTGGTCGTAAAGCCGCGCGTGCCCGGCGCCTGAAATCCGTGAACAACACAAGGTTTCCTGAGTGGGCAAGGTTCGAGTCAGGAAGGCTGAGTCCGCACAGATCAATGGTCGCGGACGTGGCATAGATCGGCCCACGGAACCTTCTTTGACGAGGCGGTGAATCCATCCGCACTGGTCGACGTGCACATGCGTGAGGACAACTGCGTCAATTTCTTTCGCAGGAATGGGCGTGTCGCGCCAGTTATGCTCGCGCCCTTCCTTGGCACCCTGAAAGAGCCCGCAATCAATAAGAACCTGAAATCCGCTTTTGCCCAAAAAGTCGTCAATGCTGATGAGATGCGCGGAGCCGGTCACCGTGCCGGCCGCCGCAAGAAACTGAACATACGCCAAACGTCGACTCCGCGAGACTACCTTACTACGCAGGAAGCGTGACCCTCGAGGTTGACGGGAACACGCCGCAACTGCTTGAATAGAAATCGGCGGGGCGCTTAACTCAGCGGTAGAGTGCCATCTTCACACCGTTTCCTGATATTGGTAATGCAGGAGTTAGCGGGAACGTTCGGGAATGCTCAGGAACGTACTTTCACTAACTTGCAAAGCGGGAACAAACAAGTGGCCCCATAAGTGGCCCCACAACGGTGAGCGGCTGGCAATCACTCCCGAACCTTTCAGCAATCCCATAGCAGAACCTCGATCACACACCCTCAGCAAGTGGGCTAGGCGTTCGCTCAGAGCGATCTTCTGCCCTCAGATGACCCGATTGAGTGGATTCAGGATACGAACGCCTTAAAACGCCTTGTGGAGCAAAGGTCTTTGTGCCGTAGCGCACTCTTCCACAGATGGGATTCACGACTGTACCGTTGCCGGAACTCGGCGATGATCTCAGCACGAACCTCGACCTTTGCCGATTGTGACGGGGGTGTACGGATAAGCGGCGAACTTCGCCGCTTGTTTCCTACCCACTACAAACGACGGGGCATTCTGGACGAATCGAGAATCGGATAGCTGATAAGTCACGCGAGTACACTGTACAATGGCATCATCCGACCCCAAGGCTTTCGACACCCTGAGCAGGTGTATCCCGGACTCCGGGATACATGGCCCCCCCCAGAGGAACCTCGGAACCACTTCCCACCTAGCGACTCCGAGCCATGTACCAGCCCAAGCCCCGAATCCCTA
>DATAUY010000031.1:0-5004 GCA_036268025.1 Candidatus Sulfotelmatobacter sp.
AAGCTGATGAGCGATCAGCTATTCGGCGTCAAGCCATGGGACCCCGTCATGCTCACAGCCGCGACGCTTCTGCTCGGCTTCGCAGCGCTGCTGGCCTCGTGGATCCCAGCGCGCCGCGCCGCAGGCGTCGAGCCGATGGTGGCGCTGCGCAACGAGTAAGACGGCGAGATTGTTCTCAAAGTATTCGTGTCATCCTGAACGGAGCGAAGAAACCGCAGTCCACATGCTCTGGTCGTACACGATCCCAATGTGAGCGACCAGCGGGAGCGAACCCACAGATCGCGCCGCAGGCGCATGTGCCCGTGCGGCCAGCGCCGTGGTAGGCTGGCACTCCGTGTCTGCTCCTTCTTTTGACCTGTCTGCAGCGGCGTTCACCGAAATGGTGCGCCAGGGATTCCACCCCGACTTTCAACCCGGAACAGAAGAGCAGCTTCAGAGCATTCGCGCTGCCAGTCCTGCGCCGGCTGCGGCAGATGTGCGCGACCTCCGCCCGCTGCTCTGGTCGTCCATCGACAACGACACCTCGCGCGACCTCGATCAGATCGAATGGGCCGAACGTGTCCAGACCGGCAACGAGACAGGCGGCATTCGTGTGCGGGTCGGCGTGGCGGACGTGTCTGCATCCGTAGCGAAAGACACTCCCATCGACCAGCACGCCGCGTTTCAGACCAAGACCGTCTATACCGCGACCCGCAACTTCCCGATGCTGCCCAATGAGCTCTCCACCGATCTGACCTCGCTCGACGAAGGCCAGGACCGCGCCGCAGTTATCCTTGAATTCGTCGTGGACGCGGAGGGCAATTTGCAGCAGCAGACCATCTACCGCGCGCTCGTCCACAATCGGGCGCAGTTGGCCTACAGCAAGGTCGGCCCGTGGCTGGAAGGCAAAGCAGCGCCAGATGCGAAGGTCGCCGCTTCCGCCGATTTGCAGGGGCAGTTGCGCCTGCAGGACGAAGCAGCGCAGGCCATCCGCGCCGGACGAATCAAGCAAGGCGCGCTCGACTTCCACCGCGCGGAGGCCGATCCCGTTGTCGTCGATGGCCAGGTCCACGAGATCAAAACCGTCCAGCGCAATCGCGCCACCGACCTGATCGAAGACTTCATGGTCGCGGCGAACGAAACCATGGCGGAGCTTCTGCATGCCGGCGGACGCTCCTGCATCCGGCGCGTCGTGCGCTCGCCGGAGCGCTGGTCGCGCATTGTTGACCTGGTCGCCCGCTATGGCACGCAACTGCCTGCCGAAGCCAATTCCGCAGCATTAGGCGAGTTCCTCAACAAGGAACGCGCAGCCGACGCCATCCACTATCCGGATATCGCGCTCGCCATAATCAAGTTGATGGGGGCAGGCGAATATGTCGTCTCCAAGGGAAGCGATACCGAACCGCTCGGCCACTTCGCGCTGGCCGCGCGCGACTACACCCACTCCACCGCGCCCAACCGCCGCTTCGCCGACCTCGTCAATCAGCGCATGATGAAAGCAATGCTTGAAAACCGGCCCTCGCCTTACACCGATGACGAAATTACCGCCATCGCCATGCACTGCAACCTGCAGGAGCACGCCGGTCAAAAAGTAGAGCGCGCCATGCGCAAGCGCGCCGCTGCCGTGGCTCTCTCCGGCAGCATCGGTAAGCTCTTCCACGGCGTCATCACGGGAGCCGGCGACAAGGGCGTGTATGTCCGGGTCTTCAACCCGCCGGTCGAAGGCAGAATCGTCAAAGGCGAGCAAGGCCTGGAAGTAGGCGACACCGTCAACGTAACCCTGCTCCACACCGACCCGCAACACGCCTTCATCGATTTCGGAGTGAGTCGTTAGCTCATCGCATTCATTCGTCTTTTGAACCCAAGCCAGAGGCGGAATTGTCAGCCCTGCCATTCCGCTTCGAAATGATTCACCCCTTTGACTGGGCCGGCCAGCTTTCGAATTTTTCGCGGGAGAGAGACTTATGCGTCCGGAAATGTGTCCTTGAAGTGAATGTTCGGTTCAAGAATCATACGATTGCGCTTGTAATCCAGGATCACCGTAAATCTTCTAAGCACTTCTGTGCCTATTTTCCGCATGTCGTCTGGATTGCCCGAGCAACAAGCGGCAGTTGGGGCCTCCAATCGAAACGAACCGAGTTGTAGATATGACGCGCGGCCTAGCACTCCTTCGCCAGCTTGTCCCAGCCCTACTCCTGTCTTCACTTTGCGTGTTGGACTAGTCGTTTTGAGAATCGTCGGGTCATCCACGGCGTCGCCAGAGCCGCTGTCGACCAGGAATTCTCCTCTCTCTGGTTTTGCTCCTGGAACTGCGATGGTCCCTTCGATGTATGGCCATTTGCCGCGGAATTTGATTGGGAAAACCCCGCCCGCACCCGAGTAAGAAAACACCGACGGATCGGCGATGGTCATCTTTCTGGCTGCGTAGTCGAGCGTAATGACGTAGCGGCTTATGAAGTCATAGCCCAAAAATCCATCCATAGGATGATGGCCTTGCAGAGCGGTCAGGTCCGTCGTATTCACGCGATGGCCGGAGGATGTCAGTCCCGCCAGTTCAAACGTCACCGATTCGACGAAATTGACCGGCACAGCTCCTGCACCCGCGCCGTGAACACTGCCGCTTCCCGATGTTTGCAGCCCCAAGCGCTTCGCGACGCCCGAATCCAAATAACTGGACCCGGCCCCTGTATCCAATGAAAACCAGAGTTGTCCGCTCGATCCAGCGATTTGCAAATGGAAGAAAATGCCATCCGAGGTTAACTCGAATGGAATAACGGTGCGCATATCAACCGAAGAAAAGTGGTAAGCCGGGGGCGTAGCTTGCGCAGCGGCTCCCCCGCCGGATGTCTGCGCTTTGACCTGAGTGTTCATCATGAACAGAAGCATTACGACAGCGAAGCTTTGTATTTCCATGTTTCACCTCTCAACCCCGCAATCGCTGGCAAGACTACCATCGCGCAGCAGTCTTCTTGGCATGGATAGTAGACATGTGTGATATTCACGTTGTGAATATACGAGAGTTGGATTTGAACCTGCTGGTCGGCTTTGAAGCCTTGATCATTGAAAGGAGTGTCAGCGGCGCTGCCCGGCGTGCCCACTTGAGCCAACCCGCAATGAGCAACCTTCTGGCGCGCCTGAGGAAAGCCTTCGGAGATCCCCTTTTCGAGAGAACGGGGCAGCGCATGCTGCCTACAGCACGCGCCAGGAAACTAGCAGCACCCATCGGTGACGCTTTGGATGTCATCAGAAAGGCGATCGATGAGAAGCCTTCCTTCACTCCTTCCACTGCCGATGTCCGCTACAGCATTGCCACCACGGACTATGCCGAAGTTGCGATCCTGCCGAATCTACTGCGGACGCTCAAACGTTGCGCCCCCAAAGTTGCGCTACGGATGAAAAGGCTCAAGGGAATTTTTGATCTGCCGCTCGCGGAACTCGATGTTTGTGATTTCGCCCTAGGCCTCTTTCCCCTGCCCCTGCCACCGGGAGCCGGGCTCAATGGGACGGCGTTATTCCAAGAACGATTTGTCGGAATCGTAGGCAAGCATCATCCCATGGCTCGCCAGAAGTTTGGCCTCCGCCAGTTTCTTTCGCTTGAACACATCCGAGTCAACTACAGCGACGAAGGACCTGGTTTGATAGGAGATGCGATGCAGAAGATCGGTCATCGGCGAAAGGTTGGGCTCATCGTTCCCCATCTTGTGACTGTGCCATTTTTGACGGCGGATTCCGAGATGCTGGGCATCGTTCCGCTGCGATTGGCTCGGGCCTTGAGTCCCTCTCTGGGGCTGCGGATATTCGAACTCCCACTCGAAGTGCCGCCGCTGACGATGTCTCTTATTTGGCATGAGCGGCATCAGCAAGATGCAGCCCACCGTTGGTTTCGAGAATTCGTCGCCCCAAACGCAGCGCGTCCGTAACGATCGGTGCACGCAAGCTCGCTCGGATGTTCACTTCGCAAATCCCTTCTTCCCGCCATTGGGGTGCGGAGCGGCAATTGACCAATCTCCCGATAGATGTCGATATTCGCGACCTCGACATCTATTGGATGACCATGACGTTCTCCTGGAAACTGCAGAATCGCTCCAATTTAGTGATGCTCGACCTTTTGCGAAAGTAATCGGATTGAGGCCAGCTAACCCAATTCGCGTCGGCGGCGGCCAACCGAATGGCCGACCACCGGATTCCCACGCCTCTGTAAACAGGAATAGGAAACCGGTAACCCATCCACGGATCCAGATGTGAGCGACCGACGGGAGCGAGCCTAAGAACTCGCGCCATAGGCGCAATCGCCCGGACGGCAAGCCCCCGGACGGCCAGCGCCGTTGCTTTTGGTCCTGTTCCTGCATCAGAGTGGGATGGGAATGACCGAATCATCCACTGCGCGCGTCAACGGCTCCCGTCCTCGCGCCGTCGTGTGCCTCTCCGGCGGCATGGACTCCGCCGTCTGCGCCGCCATCGCCGCGCGCGAGCACGAGACTTACGCGCTCCACTTCAGTTATGGCCAGCGCACGGAGCAGCGTGAACTGCAATCGGCCCGCGCTATCGCTCGTCAACTCAACCTCGCAAAATTCCTCCCACTCACCATCGACATCTTCCGCATCATCGGCGGCTCAGCTCTGACGGATACCAATATCGACGTGCCTGAGGCACCCGCGGACGAGAACAGCATCGGCGGCAGCATTCCCGTCACCTATGTCCCTTTCCGCAACGCGCACTTTCTCTCGGCCGCTGTCAGTTGGGCAGAGGTGATCGGCGCCGAGGCCGTTTACATCGGCGCGGTCGAGCAGGACAGCTCCGGCTATCCGGACTGCCGGCCGGCTTACTACGAGGCCTTTCAGCAGCTCATTCGCACCGGCACGCGCGACGGATCCATCCGCGTCCAAACGCCGCTTATCTCCATGCGCAAGCATGAGATAGTCCGCCGCGGCCTTGAACTGGGCGCGCCCTTCCATGTAACGTGGTCGTGCTATACCGGCAACCAGGCCGCCTGCGGAACATGCGAAAGCTGTATCCTCCGGCTTC
>DATAUY010000032.1:0-9173 GCA_036268025.1 Candidatus Sulfotelmatobacter sp.
TCCCCATCATCATCGCGATTCTCTGCCTCTCCGCCTGCCATCGCGATAAGGCGAATGCGCCCGCCAGGCGATACCACTTCACCGGACGCATCATCTCCATCGATCCGCGCTCCGAATCCGCTTTCATTTACGGAGACGAAATCCCCGGCTTTATGGACTCCATGGGCATGTCCTACAAGATCAAGCCGGCCTCAACCCTCGATAAGCTCGCGCCTGGCGATCTGATTTCGGCGGAAGTAGTCGTCGCCCAATCGAATCCGAAAGACGAAAATGCCGAATCCGACTATTGGCTGGAAAATGTGAAAGTGACGGGCCACAAGCCCGAAAAGCCCATGTAGGGACAGCCCGCCCTCGGCTGTCCACGGAGCGAAGCTCCGCAGGCTCCTAGCTTCGCGCAATGACGATACAATCTCTTGACTTTGAACCGCGTCTAACCAACAAATGAGATATCTCTTGCTCGTCCTGACTCTACTCGGCCTCACTGCTTCCTCGCTCGCGCTCCGCGAACACTACCGCGAGTACGGAGACTCTCCATGCAGCATCAACGAGCACTGGGACTGCGGCGTTGTCAATCACAGCCCCTATGCCATGCTCGGACCGATTCCCGTCGCCGCCATCGGCATCCTCGGATACCTCCTCATGGCCGCCCTCGCCTTCACCCGCTCCTATCGCCTATTGCTCGTCGCAGCCCTGAGCGGTCTGGCATTCTCGCTCTATCTCGCCCACATCGAAAAAGACATCCTGGGCGTGTGGTGTATCTACTGCGTGATTTCCCTGGGAATTATCTCGCTAGTCTCCGCCCTGACGACGGGAACCGTAATCGCAACTCTTCGCAAATTAACTTAGGGAAGAGTGTCGGGGCGCCTAAGACCAAAGAGACGATGTCATCCTGAATGTCGGCAAGCCGACATGAAGGACCTTGCGACGGCATGAGCATCCGATGCAGTTAGCAAGAGCACCGAATCCGAAGGGAGCCGAAGCCCGAAAGCGCGAAAGAATCTCCCTACTTCCGCCTCGCCTTCCTCCGCTCGCCAATCCTCTGATTAATGTCCCCGGCGAACTCAATAAAGAAATTCAGCAAAGATCCCCATCCGGCCTGCCCAATCGCCGCCCGGCCACCTTCCGCGAACGTGTTTCGCGGCTTCGGCTTCCACGAGTCGGAAACCAATCCTCCTCCAAACGCTCCGCCATACAACGCCCACTGCGGGCGCAGATGCTCTTCGCTCCGGTCATACGTCACAAAATTCCGCATGATCGCGTGCCGCGTTCGCGGCCAGAATCCCGAGCACTGGCACTGGTCGTATCTCGGCTCATATCGCAGCGCCGCATTCCCCAGAGCCGCCAGGCTGTTCGCCGTGATGAACTGCCCTTCGCGCGACGCGAAGCGCTCGCCGTACCCGCCAATTCCTCCCTGCCACTGTGACGGAGCGTCTCTCGCCTGATCGATTCCCGCCTGAAACATTCTTTTCATGTACGCGCTCGGCGTCGTCAGCGTCTGCGTCAAATAAATGTCCCACCGCTGATGCGCCGTCATCGGAACGCGCTTCCGTCCCTTCTCGACATACGCTCCGGTGAACCATCCAGTCTCCCAGTCGCGCGCCTTGACCAGCGCCTGTTTTGTGACATCTTTCGTCGCCTGAACCGCCTGCACCGTCAGGTCCTTGGTCTTGTCAGCGACAGCCGCCGCCGGATTCGTGCTGTCATCCTTCTTCTCGTCCTCTTTCTTTTCTTCGGATTGTTTTTCCTCGTCCTTCTTCTCTTCAGCCTGATCTTTCTTCTGGTCAAGCTTCTGGTCCGGAGTCTGCGCCTGCGGATTCTCCGGCGCAGGCGTACTCTGCGGCTCCTGCGCCACCGCCCACACCGTGACGCAGCACCACACGCACAGCCAGAACAATATCCGACGCAATCCGATTCGCCCCAAACGAAAAGTGCTCAACTCTTTCACCCTTCTGATGCTACATACTTTCGCCTGCACTAGCGACTCGGGACCGGGACTCCCTATCCCCTCTCAAACGCATGCTTCTTCTCCAACTCTTCCACCGCCGCCCGCCGCGCTTTCTCAAAACGCTCCCCCTGATTCATCAGCGGCGCAGTCGCCTCGGCCCACTCTCCATCGATCCGGATCAAGCCCTGAACTTCGACCAGTCGCGCCGCGACTTCAATCAAGTGCTGTGGCGTCGTCTGCAAATACTGCGCCTCCGCAGGGTCCCCAATCCAGACCTTCCTGATTCCAGAGGCGTCATCCCCAAGGCCCACGTTTTCACCAGCGGGCCGAGGGATCTCGCGCGCATCAGAACTCGCTCCGAGCCGCGTCTGCCAAAACACCTTCCTCTCCACAAACTCCGCCATCGCCTCATCCGACGCTTTTCCGAACACCCACTGCTGTCGTTTGAAGTCATAGTGGCGACTGGAGAACGGTACCGGCAGCAACTTCCCCGACTTCACAAACTCGATTTGCCTCCGGTCCACTTCCTTGCGTAGCGCATTGACCACCGGCGCCTCCGCATCCTTCGGTTCCAGCGAAGGCATCACTTCCCTCACCGTCTGCGACAGATTCACGGCCACGGGCGCATGCAATCCTTCCGAACCCTCCAGGACAATGTCTCCATGCAGCACCCAGAAATCCGCGCCCGAAGTCGACTGATGAAACGGCCATTTCAGCGCAATCGTCAGCGGCAGCCCAGTCAGCGTCACCCAGATTTTCTTCTCCACCTTCGATTCCTCCACCGTCAAGATTCTAACCGTAGCGGCGTGCTTCCTTCGGCCAAGGGGACCTTTCTTCAATACACGGGATACTGCGCAGTCGGGCGTATCAGGGCAAGGCTTCAGCCGCGCCGCAGAATTCCTGCATAAAGAAGCGCCGCCTTTACGGATGTTGCGCTAGCCTAATCCGCAATCCATCGAGAATTACAGCTTCCATCCGATAGAGCCGATTTCGTCGCGGCCTCAAAGTTGGATCGGCAGTTCATCTCTCGACTGAATCGGAACGGAGAAAGACCTCCGCCCGGGAAACGGAAACCGCAATGAGATCTCGAATCATCGCTTCCTTAGTTTTGTCCGTGGTGATCGCCGTTGGTGTTGCCTGCTCGAACCAGTCCAAAGCTCCCGATGTCAAGGCCAATATCGAGAACTCGCTCAATCAAGCCGGCCTTAGGGATGTCAGTGTCAGCCAGGACCGCGACAAAGGCGTGGTTACTCTGAGCGGCAACGTGCCGACCGATGCCGACAAGTCTCAGGCTGCTTCAATCGCCCAATCGATTGCCGGATCTCAGGTCGTCTCCAACCAGATTTCCATCCGCCCGACGGGGGACGAAAGCACCGCCAAGACAGTCGACTCCGATCTCGACAAAGCGATCGACAAGAATGTGGATGCGAAGCTGGTCCAACTCCGCATGAATCACAATGTCAGCCACGACGTGAAGAATGGCGTGGTCACACTGAAGGGCAAAGTGCCATCGCAATCCGCGCGCGCATCGATTGAAAAAGCCGCGGCCGCTGTGCCCAATGTGAAGCAGGTAGTGAACGAACTCGAAGTGAAGGGACAAAAAGCAACCAGCACCACTGGCGAATAGTTGCTCAACCCCGATATTTTGAGTCGCGGGTGCCTCGTCCTTATCGCGCGCTTTTTGCGCGATAAGGCGGGGTTTCTAGCTTCAGGAGTAAGTGAAAGGTTAATGCAGCCAAGTGCTTAATCCGCCAAGCCATCTTCTTTGCGCCAGAACCGCAGACCATCGGATCCGAGAGCCACATCCAAAGCGACGTAGCTTTAGGAATTTGGGGAAACAGCAGCGATGTGTCGATCTCCAGAAGACCGAAAATAAGATTGGAAAACTGTAGCGCCGAAGAGGGCGACAGGGAATTCGGAACCAGGGACTCGTGACTCGGGACTCGCAACTAGGAACTAGTGCTTCTTCTTCACCTTCGCGCCCATCTTAAGGATTTTCCGCACCATTCCGGTCGGCAGGCCTTTCATCTGGTCATACAACTCCGTCACCGCCTCGAAAAACCCGGCCATCGCCTCCAACCGCTCGCGCGTGTAGTTCGCTCCAACTTCCTTCGGATCCAGGTCCGTCAGGCACTGCCGCAAAATCTCCCGCGTCGGATCGATTTCTCGCCGCTTCCTCTGCTCGATCACCAGCCGGAACATCTCCCACACATCTTTCATCGACTCGTAGTGCTCGCGCCGGTCGCCCAGCACATGTACTGCCCGCACAATGCCCCAGGTCTCGAGTTCGCGTATCGACGTACTCACATTCGACCGCGCCACGCTCAGTGTCTCGGCAATCTCCTCCGCCGGCAACGCCTTCGGAGACAGATACAGCAGCGCATGGATCTGCGCCACCGTCCGGTTGATCCCCCACCGCGTCCCCATCTCTCCCCAGTGGAGAATGTATTGTTTCTGCACTCCCGTAAGTTCCGGCATAACGTTTCGTTCAGTACAAACAGAATATACAGAATCTATTCAGAGATGGTCAACCGCGACTCATATAGGGACAGCCGCCCCCGGCTGTCCGCGGAGCAAAGCTCCGTCCCCGCTGCCGGAATTCGAAAGCTCAGCGTACGCAAACGCGGAACCGGAACAGGCAAGACTCGCAGAATCTATTCACAAACCCCGGTTCCCTTTCTGGCTATAATTCCCCATCCACTCCGCGATAACATTTCCGTTCTACCTCCACTTCGGCCTCTACACCATCCATCCCCATCTCTTCTTCGAATCTCTTTCTTATCTCATTGCCTTCTGCGTCTATCTATGGCTCCGTCGCCACTTCCAGGATTCGCTCCCACCCCCGCTTCGTTGGGCGGTCATAGCAGCCGCGGTCGCCGGGGCCGCAGTCGGATCGAGACTTCTCTTCCTGCTGGAAGATCCCGCACTCACTTGGCAGAACCTTCATAATCCTGCCTACCTGCTCGGCGGCAAAACCATCGTCGGAGCGCTTGCGGGAGGACTCATCTCCGTCGAACTCGCCAAGCATTACATCGGCATCCGCCAGTCCACCGGAGATCTCTACGCCATCCCTCTCGCCCTCGGCATCGCCATCGGCCGCATCGGATGCTTCCTCACCGGCCTTGCCGACAATACCTACGGCACTCCCACCAACCTTCCCTGGGGAATCGAATTCGGAGACGGCGTCCCCCGCCACCCTACGCAGCTCTACGAAATCCTCTTCCTGCTCTCTCTCGTGCCGGTTCTTTATCTAGTCTTGGATAGAACTGTCATCCTGAGCGGAGCATTGGGTTCGCGAAGCGAAGCCAATGCGCAGTCGAAGGACCCCGCGGTTGCCGCCAGTTCCCGCACCGCGTCCAGGCATTTCAATGATGTTTCGGCCGTGCTCGCTCGCTTCCTTCCCGGCGACACGTTCAAACTCTTCATGGTGGCTTATCTGGTCTTCCGACTCCTCGTCGACTTCATCAAGCCCTACCCGCATATTTTTCTCGGTCTTGGAGGAATTCAGTGGGCGTGCCTTCTGGTCCTGCTTTACTATTTCCGCGACGTTGTCCGCTGGCTTAACTTGTCCCGGAGAAAATGTGAGTGCGCTTAGGATTCTTGCGATCATCGGCCTCGTATTCGTGGTGTTGATCACAGCTCTACTCTGCCTCTTTTTCTCGATGTGCGCCTTTGGGGGCAGCAGCATACCGGGTAATGTCCAAGGGCAATATTTCGTGCTCGATCTGGTCGATATTGCCGTGATGGTCGCTGCCCTGATTGGAATCGTAAAACTGGCAAGAGGGAAGCGCTAGTGGCCAGGACTCGCCCTTACCTCTTCTACGACATCGCGCTCTCCATCTGTTCCACCTGTTATCGCAAGCTCGAAGGCAAGATCGTTTTCCAGGACGACAACGTCTACCTGCTCAAGCGCTGCCCGGACCACGGCTCCGAGCGGATTCTCATTGCAGACGACATCGACTACTACCGCCGCTGCCGCGAAGTATTCATCAAGCCTCCGGAAATGCCGCTCGTCTACAACACTCCTGTCAAATGGGGATGTCCCTACGACTGCGGCCTCTGCACCGATCACGAACAACACTCGTGCCTGACACTCGTGGAAATCTGCGATTACTGCAATCTCCGCTGCCCGGTGTGCTACGCAGAAAGCGGTCCCGAACGTCAGCAATTCCGCACGCTCGACCAAATCGAAAAGATGCTCGATGCTGTTGTTCGCAACGAAGGCCATCCTGACGTGGTCCAGCTATCCGGCGGCGAACCCACCGTGCACCCGCAATTTTTCGAGATTGTCGAACTCGCCAGGGCCCGTCCCATCAAGCACCTGATGGTCAATACCAACGGCGTCCGCATTGCCCAGGAAGAAGATTTTGTAAAGCGCCTGGCGGAAATAAAGGAAGACTTCGAAGTCTATTTGCAGTTCGATTCCTTCGAGCGCGAAGCCTTAATGCAGCTCCGCGGAGCCGATCTCCGCCGCGTCCGCGAAGATGCTCTCGAAAAACTAAACCGGTACAACATTTCAACGAATCTGGTTGTCACGCTGAAGAAGGGACTCAACGATCACGAGATTGGCAAGATCATCGACTACGCCCTGCAACAGCCATGCGTGCGAGGAGTAACCCTCCAGCCAATTCAGGATGCCGGCCGTCTCGAAGCATGGACCCCGAAAGATACGGGTGTCGCCGAACCGGGTGGCCCATTTCTCGCGTCCTTTGCGAGAAGTGGGGCTTTTGACACTCTTCCGAAGAAATCCCGCAACTTCAACCCCACCACCGACCGCCTTACCCTAACCGAAGTCCGGCGCAAGATTCTCGAGCAAACGAGCGTCTTCCGTCCCGAAGACGTAATCCCTGTTCCCTGCCATCCCGACTCGTTGGCGATGGCCTATGCCTTGAAACTTGGGGGCAAAATCACGCCGCTCACCAGCATGATTCCTCCCGAAATTCTGATCAACGGCGCATCCAACACGATCCTCTATGAACAGGAAGCGGCCGTCCGCGATAACCTCTTTAGGCTATTCTCCACCAATCATTCGCCGCGCAGCGGCGCAGGCAGCCTTCGCGAATTGTTGTGCTGCCTTCCCAGGATTTTCGTTCCCGATAACATCACCTACGAAAACATCTTCCGCGTCATCATCATGCAATTTCTCGATGCGCATTCCTTCGACGTCCGCAGCGTCAAGAAAACCTGCGTCCATATCGTCCATCCCGACGGCCGCCTCATCCCCTTTGATACTTATAACCTCTTTTACCGCGACAATCTCGAACAAACCCGCCTCGATCCGCTAAGAAAAGACCTATTAGCGGGCGCATTGCAGACAAAACAGCCCTGAACGTATTGTTTGTGAAATGGTAAGAGGGGAGTGAGGTTCACACCGATGAATTTTCCGGCTAATTCGTATGGGGTGGCCCATTCAAGCCCGCCTTTGGCTTGAGTGGGGCCGCACTTGATTTTGGTTGGCGCACCGTTTCCAGCGCTGCGGATTAATAGGGGGTTCTCTTGTGGAAGAGCGCCAAGTTAGGCGTCCAGAAATAAGGAGAGGGCCCTGAACCTCCCAGCCGCCAGCCTAATTCGGATCCGATCCACTCGGATCACTCAACGTAATCAGCTTCCCCGGCGGATACTCCTCCGGCGATAGGGGCACGGCCGGATTCACAATGGTCAGAACTTTCCCGCTGCGTACTCCCTGCACGGTGAGGCTTTGGCTCTCGACCGCCAGGACGCGGTACTCCTCGCCGAAAATGTCTGGGTTCTCGGCCTCCATACCCACTTGGGATGCAGTTTCCGCGTCGAACGATCCACTCCGAATTTTCATAGGCTGCCTTAACGCTTGCTGGCCCTGAAACGAGTTGATACTGATTCACTACACCAACCCGCCACCCATTTCAAAGTTTTCTTGAGTCTTAAGTTTTCGTCAATTCAATCGTTTCCGCAATGGCAATCACATTCATTCTACGATGAACCCCACTGCAAATTGGAAACCGCCCTTATTACGCAGGCATCGGGATGCGAGATGCCCTCACAATTGGACTCAATTCACGCCGCAGGCATTTCGAGACAAAGACATGTGTCAGGATGAACCCGCGTTGAGTTTCTGGTTTTCGGATTGGACTCGGCCCGTCAAACGTTCAGTCGCTGGAGGGAGGAAGCGGGGAGGAGGAAAAACGACGGAACATTACTACTCTGTCACCGGTAAGATCGTATGTCAAGGCGGCGCGGGACGGGGTAGTGTCTCAGTTTCGATTTAGGGCACGGTGACGGCGGCGTCTGTGGCATACTCGGTTCGTGGCCAAGCGTCCGCGTGATCCCAATGAACTCGCGAAGCTGATAATCGATATTGCGACAGGCGAAGCCGATGACACAGTAAGCGAGTCCAAGCGCAATCCGTCACCCAAGCGCAAGGGCGGTCTCAAGGGTGGGAAGGCGCGCGCCAAGAGTTTAACGGCAGCCGAACGCGCCGACATCGCCCGATTGGCAGCCCAAGCCCGATGGAAAAAATCGTAGGTCCGACCCCAAGCCATTACCATCCAATGATTTAGGGCAGCCAACTCGGCATGTCCACTCGTAATCTAAAAGTGACATGGGTAACAAAAAAGATTGGGCCCCGTCCATTTAAGGTAGACTGTATGGCCAACAACAATCCTCCCCGGAAGAAAGGACCACACCGCATGGCAACTGCGTACAAGCCAGAGAGCCAAGAAGAATTGCAGAACCAAGAACTGAACGCCTTCTCCAAAAAGGTCCATTCTGCTATCGAGGATTCCAGAAGCAAAATGAGCGCCGAGGAAGCAGCCGATGCCGATGCTAAGGCGAAGGCTATTTTTGACCGCGCCAGCGTCGCCGCAAAACAGTCTCGGCGTGGTGCATAAAATCTCGAATCAGTTCTTCCCTTAGCTCTTCGCGCACGCGATATATCTCCAGCAGCATCTTGAAGCCCTCCAAGTCATTGGCCATTACCAAATCGTGATAGTGACCGCAGATTTCGGGCGTCATGGCGCGGACCTGTCGCCTCGTATATGTAATCTTTTCAGTCATGCGGTCTAGCCAGCCTTTTGGTCTTCTTCAGGGGGCGCATTCCGACGCCATTCCGCTTCATCCGTCAAGTCCAGCGGAAATGGAATCGGCAACTGCTCCGGGTGAACGTGATTCCAGTGCTCAACCGTATTGGTTCCAATCACGGCTTCACCAATCATCTGCTCTCGATATTTGGCCATTGCCATGACCATTTTTT
>DATAUY010000033.1:0-16427 GCA_036268025.1 Candidatus Sulfotelmatobacter sp.
GCGGCCGCCCGGAAGGCCGCGATATATCCGCCTACAATATCGCGGTTCAGCGAGAACGTATCGCTGCTGGTGCGCTCCAGGCTCAGGGAGACTTCCACGTGGCCACGCGCCATCTTTTCTTTCATCAAGCGCCGGAGCTGCATCTCGAGCGCATCCGTTCCGGATGGCAGGCGGAAGTGCAGATCGAGAAAACGATGATTTACCGACTTAAGGGAGAGCACAAACGCAAGCTTCCCGTTATTCGCGGCCGCGTTGGGAAGGCCGTTCCGCTGAACTTCACCTCTGACCTGCGCAAAACCTGTCATCGATCGTATAGGCATAGGGGCCGTTAACTTCCTGCTACGACTTTGGAAACATCTTTCGATACATCGGCATTGGCGAATTGCAACTCATACAGCCTGCGATACGTTCCGAAATGTTTCATCAATTCTTCATGCGCGCCCACTTCGGCGATGCCGCCGTTTTCGATCACCACGATCCGGTCCGCGCGCCGCACAGTCGAAAGACGGTGAGCGATCACAAACACCGTGCGGCCGCTCATTAAATTGTGGAGCGCCGACTGCACCAACGCTTCTGACTCACTGTCGAGAGCAGAAGTAGCCTCATCCAGAATCAAAATCGGCGCATCTTTCAGCAACGCCCGCGCGATCGCCAGCCGCTGGCGCTCGCCTCCGGAAAGCCGCACGCCGCGCTCGCCAATCACTGTATCGTAACCCGATGGCAATGCCAGAATGAAGTCGTGGGCCAAGGCCGCGCGCGCCGCCGCTTCAACCTCTTTCATCGGAACATGCGGCTGCCCGTAGGCGATGTTGTTGCGCACGGTGTCGTTGAACAGCACCGTCTCCTGTGTCACGATTCCCACCTGCGATCGCAAGGACGACAACGTCACATTGCGGACATCCTGTCCGTCCACCAGGATGTGGCCGCCGGTCACGTCGAAAAATCGCGGCAGCAGATGCACCAGCGTGCTCTTTCCAGCGCCGCTCGATCCCACTACGGCAAGAATCTCTCCGCGATTCACTTCGAGGTTGATCCCCCGCAGAATCTCGCGCGAATCGCTACCGTCCGATTGATACGAAAACGAAACACCTTCAAACTGGATGCTTCGCGAAAAACGCGGCAAAGCTTTGGCTCCGGTCTTTTCCAGGACCACGTCTTGCGTATCCATGAATTGAAACAACTGTGACGACGCGCCCAGCGCCTGTTGGAAACTGTTATTGAAGACCGCGAACTTGCGTGCCGGGTTGTACATGCTAAGGACCAGGCCGACAAACGCCAGGAAATCGCTGGGCGAGAGTTCGTGGTGGACAATGCGGTCCCGGCCCAGCAGCAGGAGCAACGAGATTGCGACCGAGCCAAAGATATCCATCAAGGGTGAACTAATTGCGGTGGCGGCAACATAGCGAAGGTTGGCGTGAAAAAGCCGTTGCGCGGCCTTCTTGAACCGGGCCACCTCCCACGATTCCATGCCAAAGGCTTTCACGATGCGATTGCCGGTGATCGTTTCGTGCAGAATGTTCTGTACATCGGCCAACTGATCCTGGCCACGCCGCGTGGTCGAGCGCACTCGGCGGCCAATTCGCACCGCCGAATAAACGATGAAGGGAACGAACAGCAGCAGTACCCACGCCAGATCACGCCCGTAGATCACTACCGCTACCGCGATGAAAATGAATGTGAAGACCTGTTGCAGGAACTCGGACAGCACGCTCGACATCGCGAACTGTACGCGCTCAATGTCATTAATGATCGTCGAAATCAGGGTTCCGGTCGTGTGCTTTTGGAAAAAAGCGGCCGACCGGCGCAACACCGAGTCATACAAGTCATTGCGCAGGTTCGTGATCATTCCAAAACCTGCATGATTCACAAGGTAAGTACCGGCGTAGTCGGAAATTCCCTTGAGCACCGTCGAAGCTACCAGAGCGTACGCCACGACAGTCCACGCATTGTGAAAATGCGACGGGACAAATGATTGCAGGTAAACGGGTCTTCCGATCTTCGGGATAGTAAACAGCAGGATGTTGTCCGACCCTGAGGCTGGATTCAGGACCCGGTCGAACACCGGCTTGAGCAACATCAGGCGGAAGGTTTCCAGAAATCCCACGGCCGCCAGCAGCACCACGCCCGGCAGTAGCTGCACCAGAAATGGCAGTACATAACGGACCAGCCGCATCAGTTGCCGCATGGAACTCCCGCGCGACCCGGGCCGCAATCGCTTGCCGCCAGTGGAATTGAGGAGGATTGCAAGGCTTTATTTTACTTGAGGCGGCCCAATGGAGAATCGTCTTTCCGTCGCCATCTCGATGACCAACCGGCTTCCCTCATGGGATTACTGCCTGCTCACTCCGTCCGCGAGCAGTTCGACCGGCATCGCGTGCCCATCTACTTCCGCTGTCAATGTCTTGTACCACCATAGGCCCAGACCCCTGGTGGCGACTACGCGAATCCTTGCGCTTCCTTTCGGCCCCGAGACAGGGATTGAAAGCTTCGCAACCCCTGACCCTCCGCGCACCCGATAATCGCCAAAGACAAGCAATCCCGGCCGGATCGGCTCCCCCAACTGCTCGCGCAGTACAGGATGGATTTCCGCCCTGGCAACCACCTGCTTGTAAACATCGCTGCGCCGAATGGAAACCCACTGAACGATATTCGGCGCGGCACCAACTATCACCAGCACGAGCAGGATCAGAAAGCCGAGCGGAATCTTCCACAGCGGGTGCCGGTCGAGCCAACTCTTCCGCATCGGCGGGGGTTGAAGCGCGTAAGGTGCATTCGGCATTGAATTCCTTGCAAGCTATCTCACAAGAGGTTCTGGGAAGGGCAGGACTTCTGCCTTTTGCCCTTTGATGCCCGCTTATTCTCCTTAACTCGGACTGTCGCGATGTATCACCTTCACACGGTATCCCGAGCGGCGCAAATGTTTGCCGACTTCCTCGGCGATCATCACCGAGCGATGCTGGCCACCCGTACATCCAAAAGCAATCGTCAGATAGCTCTTGCCTTCATGAACATAGTGCGGCAGCAAATACACGAGCAGTTTCGAAATGCGCGAGATGAATTCACGCGTCTGCGGGAACGACCGAATATATCGTGCTACGCGTGGATCGCGCCCCGTCAACGGCCTGAACTCTGGCACAAAATGCGGGTTGGGTAGAAAGCGAACATCGAAGACCAGGTCCGCATCTTCAGGCACGCCCTGGCGAAATCCAAAGCTCACCGACGAAACCAGAATGCTTTTTTCGCTCGACTGCTCGTGAAACCGCTCATTGATATGCGCGCGCAGTTCGTGAACATTGAACTTCGAAGTGTCGATAACGAGGTCCGACAGCCGCCGGATTGCGCCCAGATGCCGCCTCTCCTGCTTTAGCGCGGCCTTCACTGGCGAATCCGTTCCCAGCGGATGCGGACGGCGTGTCTCGCTGAAACGGCGCAGTAACACCTCGTCCGAAGCTTCCAGAAACACGACCTTCGTCGGGATCATCTTCCGGACGGATTCCAGAATTGCCGGAAGCCTGGTGAGCTTCGTTCCTTCGCGAACGTCGACCACGAGCGCAGTCCGCCGCGTATCCCGCGATTGCACCGCCAATTCAGCAAATTGAGGGATGAGTTCGACTGGCAGGTTATCGACACAGTAATAGCCGAGATCTTCGAAGGCCTTCAGTACCGACGCCTTTCCCGACCCGCTCATCCCCGTAATGATGACGAGTTCCGGCGCTCTCTGGCGGCGCGCCGCTGATTTCTTCTTTTTGGTCGCGCCTCTCCGGCTCGACTTCCGCAGCTTCATTACGTGGATAGTAGCACCGAAGCAACGCTCTTGAGCCCTTCCAGCGGTAGCGACTGAGATACCGGTGTTCCGCAATTCCTGAATCGAAAACGTCCCGATTTGTCTCAATCTCGCTCGACAGGTAAGCTATGGCGTCATGAAAAAGTTCGAAGAGCTGACAGAACGCGAAGTGCTCGCGCTGGCGATCACCCTTGAGGAGGAGGACGAGCGCGTCTATGCCGACTTTGCCGACGGATTGCGTCAGGATTATCCCGCGACTGCCGCGATGTTTCTGGGAATGCGCGAGGAAGAATCCGAGCATCGCCGCCGATTGATCGATTTGTTTCGGCAAAAGTTTGGAGAACACATTCCGCTGATCCGTCGCCAGGACGTTCGTGGATTCGTCGAGCGCCCTGCGTTGTGGCTTGTGCGCCCGTTGCGTATTGATGCCGTCCGCAAAGAAGCTTCAACCATGGAAGTCGAGACGCGCCGGTTTTACGAAAAGGCCGCCGCCCGCACGCACGACGCGAGCATCCGCCAGTTGCTCGACGATCTCGCCTATGAAGAGCGCGCCCACGAAACCCGCGCACAGGAGTTCGACAAGGCGCTGCCTCCCAGCGTGAAAGCCGAAGAAGATCAGGCGCAGCGCCGCTTGTTTGTCTTGCAGATCGTGCAACCAGGACTCGCCGGCCTGATGGATGGTTCTGTCTCCACGCTCGCGCCGGTTTTCGCGGCCGCGCTCGCCACGCAAGACACCTGGAAAACTTTCCTTGTGGGCCTCGCTGCGTCACTCGGCGCAGGCATAAGCATGGGGTTCGCCGAAGCGCTTTCCGACGACGGCAGCCTCACTGGCCGCGGACACCCATGGATTCGCGGCCTTGTGTGCGGCGCTATGACGGCCATCGGTGGCATCGGCCACACCCTTCCGTTTCTCATCCACAATTTTCACCTGGCGTTTTGGGCCGCGGGAGTCGTCGTGCTCGCCGAACTTGCAACGATCACCTGGATCCGCCGCCGCTACATGGATACGCCCTGGTTCTCGGCCGCGCTACAAGTAGGTCTCGGCGGCACACTGGTCTTCATCACCGGCGTGCTGATTGGCAGCTCGTAGCGCCGGCATCCTGCCGGCTGTCGCGAGGGAGGTCTCGCCCTCGGCACCGCGGACAGCGCTAGTCGGAAAGCCGCCGGGACGGCGGCGCTACTTACGGCCGCGTATCCAGCGGATGCGTGCTCTTCTCGTAGAACTCCTGCTGCATCGTCGGACTCACATCGTCGGCCTTTACCGCGCGGATCGCCTCGACCACTGAATCAACCCACCACTTCATTTGATACTCACCCAATTCCTTCGTCGCCGCAGCGCCCTCGCCCGAATAGTGATTTGGAAAGCGTGTATACCACCAGATTCCCGTATAGACGCCCGGAGGCAGCTTGCCGCGCGCCTGGTCTGCGCCAGATTCACTCGTTGCCCGGTCCTCGTGGACAAGGTCGGGCCGCGACACCATCATCTTCGACGTCTCGCTCTCGCCCGCGTGCATGTCGATCTTGCTTTTTTTCGCGGGGCCGCCTTTGCTGGGCGTGCGCTCGTCGAAAATGTAGACGACATAATCGTGCGGCTTGTCGAGTTGCGTCTGCGCGAAGTAGGGCAACAGGCTCTCATTGCCGCCATGGCCGTTGACGATCAGGATCTTCTTGCATCCGTTGCGCGCCATCTCGTCGGTGGTCTCCTGAAGCAGCGCCAGCTGGATGCTGCGGCTGTAGGCCATCGTCCCCGGCTCGTGCTTCGCCTCGGCGATCTGTCCAAAATAATATTCGGGGAAAACGATCGCATATTCCTGCTCCGCGGCATGCAGGGCCGTGTAGCGAACATCGAGAAGATCAGTCCCGAGTGGCAGATGCGGCCCGTGCTTTTCGAGAATGCCGAAGGGCAGTAAACAAGTCCCTTGTGAAAGATGGACGCCTTCGCGGAAGTCAGCGGCCGTCAACTCTTCCCAATGCACAGATAATTTGGGAGAGGATGCTTGCGAAAAACTGCGTGGCGATACCGTAGCTACAACGAGCGCGACAAGGACACATCGAACCAGAATTTTCATGGATGGTGTCTCCGGCGCGCATTCTAGCACGCGAAATGCTCTATCAAAACGAATCAGTACCCCGATTTCGGCTGCACAGTCGTTCCGCTGCTGACGATGCGGAAACTGGACACAGCGACGGCAGACCAATTAAGAGCTTCGAGTAAATAGCGTGCAGCAAAAACAAACCCACCTCCGCAGACAAGCGAGAAGCGGGCTCTGTTTTCCTAAGACTTAAGACCAAAGACCTGAGACCAAGACCCAGGCCGCCTCACGGCACTTCAATCAACTGCATCTTCCCGTCCCGCGCCCGGTGCAGCACCATGACTTTTCCTTTCGGATCGCGGAAGACGAAAACATCGCGATCTTTGAAATGCGCCTCTTTGATCGCCTCTTCCAGCGTCATCGGACGCACAGCGACTGCATCATCCGAACGAACCAGGTGTACGTCGGGCGTTTTCGCCACAGCCGGATACTTATGCACCAGCACCGGCACCGCAGTTTTCTCGTTCAGTCCGACGGCAGTCTGAATCTCTTCTTGCGTGGGTTCACCGTTCCACTTCTGAGCTTCTTCGGTCTTGCGTGCCGCACGTTTCTTTGTCTCCCATCGCGCCTTATATTTCACGGCCTGCTTCTCCAGATGATCTAGCGCCTCCTTGACCGCGACACTCATGTCCTTGGCCTGCGCCAGCCCGACCAGCGGACCGTTGCGCGGACTGATTGTGATTTCAGCTTTATGGCGATGTTTTTCTACGGCGAGAATGACTTTGGTTTCAAACTTGTCGTGCAGGATTTTGCGGATTTTCGCGAGACCGGTTTCAACTTCCTTGCGGATGGTGGTGGTAACTTCGTACTGTCTTCCGGTGTATTCCACGTTCATGAGCGCCCCTCCAGAATGATCTATCGGTTGAGACAATTGGGCACTGCACTCATTGTGTAATTGCGCAATTTGGTAATTGTGTAATTGAAAATCAAAAGCTTGAGGCTTGGCCTTTCAATTTCCCAATTACTCAATTTCATAATTGCTCAATTTATTTCTTGACCCGCCGCTGGTGCGTGCTCGGGATGCGCATGTCTTCGCGGTATTTGGCCACCGTGCGGCGCGTCACCTGAATGCCCTGCGATTGCAGGATCCGGGTGATTTGCTCGTCGGTCAACGGCCGGCTGGAATCTTCTTCTTCGATGAGCTTCTTGACGCGGCGCTTGAGGATCAGCAGCGATGTCCCGCCGCCCTCCGGCCCCTGCACGCTCTCGCTGAAGAAGTACCGCAGCTCGAATACGCCCTGCGGAGTGTGCGCGTATTTGCTGGCCACGGCACGGCTTACGGTTGAAGGATGCACGCCGATTTCTTCGGCCACCTCCTTGATCATCATGGGTTTGAGTTGATCGATTCCTCGTTCAAGGAAATCCTGCTGGCGGGCGACAATCGAATAGCAAACCTTGGTGATCGTCTGCTTGCGTTGCTCGATGTTCTTGATGAGCTGGATCGCGCGCTTGTAGCGCTCTTTCACGTAGTCGCGCGTGCTTTTTTCGTTCGTCCCGTCGCGCGTAACCAATTTCTTGTAGGCTGGATTCAGTCGAAGCTGCGGCAGATCTTCATCGTTCATGATGACCAGCCACTCGTCGCCGTGTTTGATGAAGGCAACATCCGGCTCGATCAGCCGCGCTTGGATGATGTTGTAGCGCAGGCCTGGCCGCGGATCGAGGGTGCGGATGTAGTCGAGCGCGGTTTGCACTGCTTCGATCGGCCGCCCAATCGCTTTGGCGATTTCTTTGTGCTGCTTGTTCTGCAATCCGCGCAGGTGCTGATCGACAACAGCCATCGCGTCCTGCAAAACCTGCGCCGTGCCGTTGCCGTTTTTGTGCTGTCCAAGTTGCGCCTGATGAAACCGAAGCTGCGCCAGCAGGCATTCGCGCAGATCGCGGCAACCTACACCCGGTGGATCGAGTTGCTGCACAACCTGCAACGCTTCCTGAAGATCGGCGGCTGTGAAATTCGGCTTGTATGCCGGGGCCTGCGCCGCGGGCTCCGCGGCCGGCGCAACCGCAGCTACGCCATTGGCTGAACTCGATGAAAAAGAAGATTCCGCGCGCGGTTCGGCTGGTAAAGCAATCGTAGGCTCTGCGTACGTGGGATCAGAATCCGTGCCGATGAAATCGGAGCCTTCGGCAACATCGGGGGAATCGAGGGTCTCCGCAGCGGGAGATGCGTCCGCTTCTGGCTCGATGGCATCTGCAATCCCCAGCGCCTGCGCCTCGCTCACAATTTTCTTGGCAGTCTCGGCATCAGCTTCCGGCGGGGCCGCAGGAGCGATCCCCAGCAACTCATCGTCGCTCGCGATCAGGTATCCGTCTTCATTCAGATTGCCGACGATCAGGTCCGCAGCCTCGCGCACTTCCTTGCGCAGGCTCAGCGCGCCCAGTTGCCATGAAAGATGATCGGTAAGGTTCGAAGGCTTGGAGAGGAAATTCTCGAACGAAGGCCGTTCGATGTCCTCCATCTCGCTGTGCGTGCGGTAACCGGGGTCGAGATAGTCCTGGAAGAACGAACCGAAATCGATTTCCTCGAAAGGATCCTTCTTCTCGTCCGCTGTGACCGGTTTCTCATCGGTCGCCGCCGTCGCGGCGCGGTCGCGGTCTTCTTCCTTCTTGCCAACCTCGTCGAGAAGCGGGACCGAGTCCTCAAGCTCTTCGAGGACGGGATTCTCCACCATCTCAGCGGTGATCATGTCCTTGAGCTCAAGCTTATTGAGCGCGAGAACGGAGACCATCTGCACAAGCCCCGGCGTCAATATCTGCCGCTGCGAGAGCTTGACGCTGAGTTTGTGTTGAAGAAGAACCATAAGAAACAGTGGCCAGTGATTAGTGGCCGGTGGTCGGTAATCTACGATCTACGTCACCGAACTGGCCACTGGTCACTGACCACCGGCCACTGGTTTTCTACACCAGAGAAAAACTCTCCCCCAAATACACCCGTCTCACTTCCGGATCGCTCGCCAACTGCTCCGGCTTGCCCTGACGGAAAATCCTTCCGTCATCAATGATGTAAGCCCGATCCGTGACCGAAAGCGTTTCGCGGACGTTGTGATCGGTGATCAGAACTCCAATGCCGCTCGCCCGCAGATTGCTGATGATCTTCTGCAAATCAAGCACAGCGATGGGGTCAATCCCCGAAAACGGCTCATCCAGCAAGATGAAAGTCGGGTTGATGCACAGGCAGCGCGCAATTTCCACGCGCCGGCGCTCTCCACCGCTAAGGGCATATCCGCGATTCAAGCGGATGTGCTCCAACCCCAGCTCATCAATGAACTTTTCCATCTTCTCGCGGCGTTCGTGCCAGGAAATCGGCTGCGCCTCCAGCACCGCGAGGATGTTTTCTTCCACGGTTAACTTGCGAAAAACGGAAGCTTCTTGCGGGAGATAGCTGATGCCATACTGCCGCGCCCGCAGGTACATGGGAACGTCAGTGATGTCCTGGCCGTCATACAACACGCGGCCAGTGTCGGGTGGGACCAAACCTACAATTGAGTAGAATGTGGTGGTCTTGCCTGCGCCGTTAGGGCCTAATAATCCAACAACTTCGCCCTGCTCGACAGTCAGGCTTACACCGTTTACAACGCGGCGGCCACGATAGGACTTGCCAATTTCTTCTGTGGCCAGGGTGCGCATTTCTCTCGCAATTATCGGGCCATTCGCGTTGTACTTACCACAGGAGCGTTTGCTCCGCCTTCTACGAGCACCCTATCATCGCGCCTAAAGAAAGTCAACGAAACGCCCGTAATCTTGCCTTGTTCGGCATCAAAAATGCTAGGCAGTGCCGTGGAAGATCCGCCCGTCAGGACGAATTTATCGTCGCCAGTCGTGTAAACCAGTTTCTGGCCCTCGGCTTTCCGGTTCGGCTCCTGGATCACCACATCTCCGGTTGCGACCATTTGGTCAAGCTGCCCTGGCCCATCCGGCGCTTGCGGAGTTGACGTCTGGCTGCGCGGCAACAGAAAAGCGTCGAGAGACTTTGCCGATGCGGTAAAACCCGCGCCTTTCGCATTCACTCCCCCATCGTAGTGGACTCGTCGCTCGGAATCGACATACGTCAGCTTCTGCCCTGTCATTGCGATCGTAGTAAATGCAGCAGCAGCGAGCGGTTTCTTAGGACCAATCGCTCTAGTCGGCGGGGCTGGCTTCTCCGCTTGCACAAGAACGGTCTGCACCAACTGATTCGGAGTGCCCTCTGCGGTCACAGAGCGATGCTCCCGGTCGAAAGAAATCGATGGCGCTTGAATCACGTTTGCGTCCTGCCAAAGCGTGGCCTTGCCGAAATAAAGAGCGATGCCCGAATTGCTCTGGGCCGTCATCGTGTTCGCTGTGACGTGGATTGGCGACGACGACGCCAGCAGCGCTCCATTCGGCTGCTCCTTCAACTCGCTATAGGTGCTCTTGACACTGCTTTCCGCGATCGCATCCCCGTTCGCGCGGTTGATCCGAATTCGGTCCGCGGTGGTCTGCATCCCGCCATTCGCGACACGAGGCGATCCCGTCAGCACCAGCATCTGATCGCCCGGCGTATAGCGCGCCGCATTGGCCCATGCCTGCATCTGTTTCCCCGCGCCTTGCTCCTCTGTGTAAACGAAATTACCAGTTTGGGTCACTGAATCGATGCCGCCTTGAGGCAGAAACAGAGCGTCGACTGCCGCGCTGGTGCTCACACGGTCGGGTTGGCCGGCGCTCAAACTGACGATCCGCGCATCGGGTGCGCCATGAATTTTCGCCAGGTGATTGCGTCCCTCATTGGGCGAAAAGTCCGCATCGAACTTGCCGGCCGTGACCACCGCTTTCTGGGACGCAGTCGTGGTTTGTGCCTGAACAATCGTGATCCGCGGCACGCCAGAGGTCGCCGCGTGCCGCAGGATGTGTCCCTGGTCAACATCGAAATCGATGGCCGGAGCAGCGAGTTCAAAAGATCCGGGTGCCGGGTTCCCATTCTGCGCGGTGGACGCCCGACTCACGTTCTGCCGCAGCGTCGCACCCTCAAGCGCGTGCACTTTTTTCACTTCATTCCGCCCGGCAAAATCCAAAACCACTTTTCCCGCGTCGCCCGCAACGGCACCCGTTCCCGATTGCTCCAGATGAACGTGGCCGATGAATGTGGCCATCCGCAGTATGTCTTCATTTTCGGCAAGTAAGAATTCAGCCTGGTCCGCGCGGCCGTGGATATGCGATTCGTCCTCGCGGCGATTCAGTCCACGATCCGATGTCTTCCTGTCGCCCTGCACATCGGCCGTCACGTCGCCGTTGGCCAGCGCCCGCTGCACGTGATTCTGCTCATCGAGATAAAACGTCGCCTGCTCGGCCCGCAGCATCCCGCCTGCGCGTTTCACGCGCGGGCGCTCCAGCACAATCTCCCGAGGATCGTTGCTGATTACTCCATGTTCCGCCTCGATCATCGCCGCATCGGGCCCCGAAAGCGTGACGTGTATCTGCGACGTAAGCGTCAGCAGGTTGTTCTTGCCCGCATATTCCGCCCCCACCGCCCAGCCGCTCGCCTGCGGCGTCTGAAACTCCACGCGTGCGGGAGTTGAGGCGTTGCCTGTGTCACGGTTGAAAACCAAATCGCGTGTCTTCAGATGGATCGGGTTCTTCAACTCTTTCGGAGCGGCCTGATCTGCGCTGACCATCCCGGAAGGATTTGCCACCAGATCAATCTGCACGTCGCCCTTGGCGATCACATCGCCCGTCTTCTGGTTGTAGGAAAAATCGTCCCCGGAAATCTGGTCGAAGCGCGTAGAGTCGCGGCCGTAGAGCACGATACTGACGTTGTGCAATTCGGCGTTTCCGTTGAGCTTGAATTCCTTAATGTCGGTGGCTTGAACGGTAAAGAGCGTCCGCTTGCCGTCGGACTTCGAGAATTGAAAGCCATGCGCAGTCTGCTTGATGTTCACGCCGATCTTGCCCGGGATCGTCTTCAGAACATTGATGGTCTTCGATCGTGCATAGAAATACATCCCCGCAACCACCAGGGTGAGCAATATTGCCGTCGCTGCCAGAATGCGCCGAAGATGATAGACGGGAAGCGGCATCCCGCTTCAGTGTAGAACAAGTGTGGCCCGGACACTCCTGTCCGCGAAAGTTCCCCGTCATACTGAGCACCGCTGGTTGTCGCTACCCTCAGTCATCGCTTCCTCTGTCATCCTGAGCGGAGCATGAATTCGCGAAGCGAATTTCATGCGGAGTCGAAGGACCCCGCATCCGCTCGTAGTAAGAATGGCCTGGAAGCAGTTTCCACGCTACAGCCAGCAGCTGTAAGAAACTGGCATACTGGTTGCGATCGAAATGCCCCAACCGCCCCTGCTCGACTTTCACAACCTCCGCGTCATGCGCGGACAGAAGGTCGCCCTCGACGACTTCACCCTTCGCATCGAAGCGGGAGAACACGTCGCCATTCTCGGCCCCAACGGATGTGGCAAGTCCACCCTGATCAAGACCATCACGCGCGAATGCTACCCGCTCGCAAGGCCGGAATCTTCGATGTCCATCTTCGGCGAAGACACTTGGGACGTTTTCAAACTGCGTCCGCGCCTCGGCATCGTCTCCAACGACCTGATGCTCACCTGCACCGGCGACGCCTCCGGACGCGATGTCGTCCTCTCGGGATTCTTCAGCAGCAACGCGATTTACTCGAATCACGCGGTCACGCAAGAGCAGGCAGCACGCGCCGATGTCACGCTCGCTGAATTGAAGATCGCGCACCTGGCCGACCGCGCAGTCTGCGAAATGTCCTCCGGCGAAGCCCGCCGCGTCCTCGTCGCCCGCGCCCTCGTACACAAACCAGGCGCCCTGCTCCTCGACGAACCCTGCAACTCGCTCGATCTCGCCGCGCAACAAAATGTCCGCCAGACAATGAGCACGCTGGCAAACTCTGGAACCGCCGTTCTCCTGGTGACCCACGAACTAGCCGAAGTGGTCCCCGAAATCAACCGCGTAGTGCTGATGGATAAAGGCCGAGTCGTAGCCGACGGCCCGAAAGAAGAAATCCTACAAGTCGATCGTCTGCGCGAGTTATTTGGAGTTGAAGTAGAAATGGGCCGAAGAGACGGCCACTATCACTTGTGGTAGAAAGCACCGTGGAAGAGCGGCGCTTCAGCGCCGCGAAAAAGGCTCACTGCATAAGAACATCAACGCCGCCCTGAAAGGGCCGCTCTTCCACGATTGCCGTATGGCCTATCCCGCCCGCAAGTCCTTCAACCCCAACTCCAGTCCGCCATACTCCGGATGATCGTTGTTCCCCACCGTAAACGCGATATCAATCGAATCGCCCGCTAACAGCGGCTTCTGCTGCAACCGCTCGGCCATGTGCCATCCCAGCGCGTCGAAGGTAATTCTGGATCGAAAATCACCACGCGAGTCGCTTCGATCAGGACTACTCTGTACGGGTGCCCCATTTCTCGCCGCGTTTTGCGCGGCGAGAAGTGGGGATTTTTCGTTAGCATCACCGGCAGCCATCCCCCCATGGTTCTGCCTGACCTTCAGCTTAATGTGCTTCTCTTTCATGATCCGCGGAGGCGCGGTCAACTGCACTCCGCGCGCCGCAAACACGGGCTCCGGATTCGCCATCCCGTACGGTTCCAGCAACTCTAGCGCCCTAAACAACTCCGGCGTCACATCCGGCAAACTCAACTCACCATCAATTTCCAGCACCGGATCGAAATCCGCCAGGGTAAGCCGCGCCCGCGCAAACGCATCCAGTTTCGCGCGCAACTCCGGCACATTCGCCGAAGGCATGGCAAAGCCGCACGCATGCGAGTGCCCGCCATAACGCGTGAACAACCCGCCACATGACTCCACGGCCTCCAGCAAGTGAAACGCCCGGATCGACCGTCCCGATCCAAACGCCTCATCTCCCTCGCGTGAAATCACAACCGTCGGACGGTTGTAGCGCTCCACGATCCGCGTCGCCGTAATTCCAATCACGCCGCGGTGCCAGCCATCGCCATCCACGACAATGCAGAAGGCGTCGCACAGAGCGCGATCGTCCATAAAACGGTCTTCCACGGCTTTAAGAATCTTTTTCTCCTCTTCCTGTCGGTCGGTGTTGAGCTGGTCGAGCTTCGCCGCCAGTTCGCGCGCCCGCTCTACATCTTTCACGCTGAACAGTTCGATCACGTCACGGGCCACATCCATGCGCCCGGCGGCGTTGATGCGCGGCGCAATGCGGAACCCAACCTCGCCCGAAGTCGGCGGACGGTTGGCCGAAATCTGCGCCGCCTCCAATAACGCTTTCAATCCTGGATTCACCGCCCGGCGCAACCCGTCGAGCCCCAGCGAGGCAAACACGCGGTTTTCTCCCGTCAGCGGCACCGCATCGGCGATGGTCGCGATCGCGACAACTTTCATGAACGACCGGAGCATCTTCTCCTGGTCTTTCGCGTCCAGCCTCCGCTTCATCAACCCCTGCGCCAGCTTGAACGCCACACCAGCGCCGCAAAGCTGCTTGTAGGGATATTCGCATCCCCTCTGGTTGGGATTAATCACCGCCAGCGCCTTCGGCACGCCATCGGCGCCCGGGAGATGATGATCGGTCACGATCAAATCCACGCCCAGCCGCCGCGCAGTCTCGGCGGGAGCAAATGCGCGAATGCCCATATCCACGCTGACGATCAGTCGAATCCCATTCGCGGCCGCGCGCTCGATCACATCGTCGCGCATGTCGTAGCCTTCGCGGATGCGGTGTGGCACGTGAAAATCCGCCGCGCCGCCACATAGCTCGATCGCCGTCTTGAGGATGATGACGGCCATCGTGCCATCCACGTCGTAGTCGCCGTAGATGAGAACCGGTTCCTTGCGCTCAATCGCGGCATCAAGGCGTTCCACGGCCGCTCGCAGGCCGGCCAGTTGCTCGGAAGAATGAAGATGAGAGAGTGAAGGCGAAAGATATCGCTGCGCAGATTCCGCGTCGGCGATTCCGCGTCGCGTCAGCAATGGCGCTAGAATGTTGGCCGATCTCGCGGTGGCCGTTCCGCGAAAAACGGCGTCATCGCGCAGAGACGCGGCCAGCGTCGCGGTCAACTCTGAATTGGAAGGCTTCTGGACCCACTGCATGGGAAAGAATTGTGGAGCGGCGGACGCCCTCGTCCGCCGGCATCGCGAAGCGACGCCACTCGCTTGCTAAATCTCTTCATCCGAATCCGGCTCGTCCATCGTCAGCCCGCCGAATTCGTCGGAAACCTCCAGGAGATGCTGGTAGCGCTCATACCACTCCGTGCTGACCTCGCACAAAAACATCGAGCCCTGGTACGCCCAACCCAGTTGTAAATATCCAACTTTGCCAACGTGCGCACGCAGCCAGCGCGCATCGTCCACATCATCGCCATCGGTAAACTCGGAGTCGCTCAGCCGCTGCACCATCTCGTCGAGTTCGGTACGCTCGAGCGTCCACGAATGCATGGTCAGAAACGGCGCGGCGGCCGTCTTTGCAAGTTCGACAAAATCTTTCCATCCGTCCGGATTTCCGCCCATCTCCCACATCACGCACTGCACTTCCTCATAGTCCACGTAACCGTGAAAACGGCGCATGCCGTGGCCTTCGATGAAGGCAATCATGTCGTCTTTTACAGTGGAGAGATCGTCAGGAATAGGAGACATAGGGTAAACAGCGCAAGCGTTATTGTATGCCCTTCGCACCTTCGCCGCCAAAGATCGCCGCGCTACGAATTGCGAATGATCTCCCCCACCTCGCTCGGAGTTTCGTGTACCGCCACAATCGACCCACCCACTTCGATCGAAGATCCGGAGCCAAAGGGCGTAATGGAGGCGATCGCATCCGCATCGATCTCGACCTCTTGCGACGGATTCAGGTGATCGTGCAATGTAATCAGTTTCATGTCTTCTCCAATGCCTTGTGGCGCGGGGGCACTCCTGCCCGCGACTTGTCACCGCGCTGGCGTCGCCGCCGTCATCAATCCGGTGAACATCTTATAAAACTTCTCGGTATCGAGGTCGAACTGAATCTCCACTTTCTGCGGCGCTGGCCTCACATTCTCTTTCAGCGACCAAGTCAGGGTATTCCCATAGCCGGCACCGTGATCGGTGTCCACGCTCATGTAGCGCGTTTCGCTACGCGTGATGATCGACGGATCAATCCAAGCCGCGGCGGCCAACTCATCCCACATGATGTCCGCCCCACCCGTCAACATCGCGAATTTTGCAATATATTTCGCGAGCGGCGTTCCGCTCGCCTCGATCTGCTTCACCATCGCCGCCGTCATGTGCGTCTTCACCGAAATGTCGACCGGCGTGCACACGATCTTCTTCCACGGCGCGCGCAGCACAATCGCCGCCGCCTCGGGATCGAACCAGAAATTGAATTCATGCCGCGGATTGTTCACGAACTCCGGATTGTCCGTCTGCGGCGCGACGCTTCCGCCCATGAATACCAGTTCCTGCGCCAGTTCCGAAAATTGCGGATCGAGCGAAATCGCGAGCGCGGTATTGGTCATCGGCCCGCCTTCGTAGATCGTCACCTCATGCGGATACTTCCGCACCATGCGCACCAGGAAGTGAGCTGCGTCTTCGTCGGACGGCTTGATCGCAGGCTTACCCTC
>DATAUY010000034.1:0-9640 GCA_036268025.1 Candidatus Sulfotelmatobacter sp.
GTCGGCGTGTTCACCGCGTCGCATCCGGAAGTCGATGGATTTCCACGGCACCAGTTGCGCTTGCTGCAAGCGCTTTGCGATCACGTTGCGGTGGCTGTCTACAATGCGCAGCGGTTGCGGGCGGAGCGCGCCGAGCGAGCGGTGATGGACCGTGACGCCGAGGATGCACGCTACATTCAGCAGGCGCTGTTGCCCAAGAGCTCGCCGTATATTTCCGGCTACATTGTCTCCGGGCGCAGCGTTCCCGCGCGAGCGGTGGGTGGCGACTGGTACGACTTCATTCCTTTTCCAGATGGACGATGGGGAATCGTACTCGCCGATGTTTCGGGCAAGGGAACCGCTGCCGCTTTACTCATGTCCGCGACTCGCGGCATGTTGCGGTCGCTGGCTGAGGCATGCTGCAGCCCGGGCGAGGTGCTTACCAAGCTGAATCGGTTGCTGGTCAATGATTTTCCCGCGGGAAGATTTGTAACATTGGTTTATGCGGTGCTCGATCCTGTGGAGCGAACTGTGGTGTTTGCTAATGCCGGACATCTGCGCCCGCTGCTGATCGACGATCGCGGCGAACACTTCATTGATGTGGATCGTGGGTTGCCGCTTGGCCTGGCCAGCGGAGACTACTCGGAAACTGAGGTTGCGCTGTCGTCCGGGTCGAAGTTGATTTTCTACAGCGACGGCATCACCGAAGCCGTGAACCCGGACGACGAGGAATACGGTTTGTGCCGCCTCGTGGAGCACGCAATCAAGCCCGGCGCTTCGGCGCTGAGCATCGTCGACGAAGTTCGTTCTTACTCGAATGGATCCGGCGTCCGCGATGACGCGACGGTAGTGTTTGTCGGCGTCAATCCATGAATTTCTAATTATGAATTTCGAATAAATGATCAGCGCATACGCGCGCGGTGGTCCTTCAGGATGCAGCGGTCCATCACAACGAAAATCCCCGCTTGCCGCGCTTTCTGTGCGGCTTTTTCATTGATGACATCTTCCTGCATCCAGATGGCAGGCAACTTGAGCCGAATGGCCTGGTCGACGACTTCTCCGACAAATTCCGAGCGCCGGAACACGTTAACGATGTCGATCTTCTCTGGCACGTCGAGCAATGACGCATATGACTTCTCGCCGAGGCTTCCTTTGATGTGCGGATTGACGGGAATGATGCGGTATCCGTGGTTCTGCATGTAAGCGGCGACTCCGTGGCTGGGACGGATGGGATTGTCGGAAAGGCCGACTACTGCGATGGTCTTTGACCGCTTGAGCAAATCGGTAATTGGATCGGACTGCGGCAGGGAAGCCAAGGTTCCTCCAGCTTACTTCTTATTGGCGTCGTCCAGCTTCTGTTTGTACATTTTTAACGCGAGCTTGCGGATAGTCTCGGAAACTTCTTTGTTCCCAGAAATGTTTTTCAGGTCCGGGGCGAGCAGGTTTTTCATCAGAGTCAGACCGAGATCAAGCGGCGTGCGTGGATTGGCAACGAGGTTGCGCACGACGATGTAATTTTTCATGAAGCGGCGCTTCAGAGGAATCTGCCGCAATACTGCTTCCAGAACATTTTTCTGGCTGGCGATTTTTTCTACTTCGCCATCCGAAAGCTTCGGCGCTTCCAGCACGGCGAGTGCGACGACTTTCGTCCCGTCGCGGATAAGAAGTGAACGCTCTTCTTTGTTGCCTTTGAGCGCAAGCTGGATACGGCCCTTCACGTCGAGATGACTGATCTTTTGCAACGCGTTCTCGCGCTTGCCCTCTGCGGGCTGGGCCGCGACCTTCGGTTTCACGGCTGCGGCTGATCCCGCCGCAGCGGTAGCGGCAGGTTCCTGGATTTCGGCCGTTCCAGTCACTGGAAAATAACTGCCGCCCAACAGTTCGAGGACTCCTCCGATCGACTGGAATGGCTTCTCGCCCTCAGCCGCGATGGCGGCGGAGTGCTCTTTCATGTACACGGAAACCGCTTCATCGCCGCCAGAATCAGCGACAGAATCGCCGCTTCCAAGCTGGTCAGGCTGTGCTGCCGTGAGCGGAACGTTCGCGCCTGCTGGCGGGGCTACTGTTGCCGCTGTCGCGGGCGCTGATGCGGGGGGAGCGGTCTGTCCGCGGAGCTGCTCTGCCTCTTCTTTTTTCAGATACGGATTCGACTTCAGCGTCTCGACCACCGACCTCACGGCGAGCGCTCGTTTGCTCTTGAGCATGACTTCGATGGTGTCGCGCATCGCCGAAGTGGCGAGTTTCTGCAACTGCTTTTCTGCCACAGATGGATTTTCAAGCAGAGCCGGAAGCAGCCTCGGGCGCACGTTGTCGCCGGAGGTGAAGTAATCGAGCACTTCCGCGGGGCTGTTCGGATCGGCCGCGACTTTGAGCGATGCCTTCTCGTCCCACCCGGCGAGGGTCATGCGGGCGGTGTCGCCGAACACCTTGTTGTGACGGGCGAGGTAAACCAGAATCTCGATGTTTTCTTCAGGTGAGACCTGAAGCGCGCCACGCGCCGCGAACTGCATCATGTTCGAGGGCAGCTTCGAGGCGCGGATTTGATCGATCATGCGCGGCATGAATTCATGCTCCGGTGGCGGGCGTTTTACGTTTCTTCGTCTTCTTCTTTGTCTTCTTCTTCGCCAAAGATTCGAGTTCCTTTACGGCAAGGTCGAAGTCGCGGGTGATGCGATTCGGCTTGTGACGCAGAAAGTTGTCCCGCAAAGTCCGATAGTACCAAAGAGTTCCGTCGCGTCCACCGTTGAACCGTGACCAGACCGATTCACCGACAGTACGATAGTCACTAAGAATGGAGCGGACGTTGTTGAGCTTGTCGGCAGCGGAAACCAGCCGCGTATCGGCATCCGCTTTTTGCAGGTGACGAATATATTTTTCCTTCCGTTCCCGCCACGGCGGCTTGGGATAGGTGTCGGCGTCGGTGCATCCGTCAACAAGCTTCGCAACGCGCAGGCCAAAACGGCGTCGGACTTCCTTGAGCATTGGCGCGCCACCGCAGTCCTCAACGACATCATGGAGCAACGCCGCGATGGCAAGGTCTTCGTCGCCTCCGGCTTCGAGGACCAGTGATGCGACTCCCATCAGATGAGCGATGTACGGAATGGTCGAGGCCTTACGAACCTGACCGGCGTGTTTTTCGGCGGCGAACTCAAATGCGCGCAGGAAGCGCGGGCCGAGCCGAGTAGCCTTTCCGGTTCTTGCGGACTTGGGCATGGATTGAATCTTGGTATAAAAAGCGCATTCTTTTATAGCTGCGCCTTGCACTGCATCGGCGCTGTCTGGCCGACGTTAGGTCCCTCGGCCTGCGCTTCGCGCACGCCTCAGGATGACGCGATTAACGTCCGCGCATGAACAGACAACTGCTATTGCTTTTCCCCGCGCCTCGCCAGCAGATACGCGCGGATGAACGGCTGCAAGTCTCCGTCGAGGACGCGATCGACATCGCCCACTTCGGTCTTCGTGCGATGGTCTTTGATCATCCGATACGGCTGCAAAACGTACGAGCGAATCTGCGATCCGAATTCGATGTCGAGTTTCGAGTCTTCAATCTTCTTCGTGGCCGCGCGCTTTTTCTCCATTTCGAACTCATAAAGTTTCGAGCGCAGCATACTCATGGCGCGCTCTTTGTTCTTGTGCTGGGAGCGTTCATTCTGGCAATTAGCCACCAGACCCGTGGCAATGTGCGTAATACGCACCGCAGAATCCGTTGTGTTTACGTGCTGTCCCCCTTTTCCGCTCGAACGGTAGGTGTCGATCCGGATATCTTCGGGCTTGATGACGATCTCGATGCTGTCATCAATTTCCGGCGAGACGAAAACGCTGGCGAACGAGGTGTGCCGCCGCTTGGCTTGATCGAACGGTGAAATGCGGACGAGGCGATGCACGCCAATTTCGCTCTGCAGCAGTCCGAACGCATATTCGCCATTGACCGCGAACGTGGCCGACTTCAGCCCCGCTTCTTCTCCGGGCTGGTAGTCATAGAGGACCGTCTCAAACCGTTGCCGCTCAGCCCATCTCAGGTACATGCGCAGCAGCATGTCGGCCCAGTCCTGTGACTCGGTGCCGCCGGCGCCGGGATGAATTGTCATGATCGCATTGCGCGGGTCATTTTCGCCGGAGAGAAGCGTCTCTGTCTCGAGCTTGTCGATCAGGTCACGCAGCGAGGAAAGCTCGCGTTGCAGATCGGCATCGACGTTCTCGCCTTCTCTTGCAAGGTCAAAATAGGCGTTGATGTCGTCACCGCGCCGCGCCAGATCTGCGTCGGTAGCCAGCATATGCTCGAGGCGCTTTTTCTCGCGCATCACTTGCTGCGAGCGCTGAGGATTCGACCACAGGTTCGGGTCGGCGGCCTGCTTTTCGATTTCGGCTAGTTGCGGACGGACTTTGTCCGCGTCAAAGATACTCCCGGAGATCGTGGACTTTCTTGCTCAGCTTTTCGTATTCCTGCTCGAACTCTTGATTCATGCGGTAGTTTTAGCCTTCTTGCGGTAGCGGTCCAGGAAGCGCGAGAACAAAGCTCCCAGGGAAATTATCGCACACGCGTATGCGAACCAATCGCCATGGCGAGTGTAGAACGTCGTTGCCGAATTGAGAGCGTACGGCGCTATGAGAGCAGTGCGCTCTTTGCGCGGAATGCTGGCAATGACGCGCCCGAACGGATCAATCGAGGCCGTGACGCCTGTATCGGTCGTGCTCAGCAGCCAACGGTTGTTCTCGACGGCGCGCATGCGCGTCTGGTTCAGATGTTGTGCGAACGCCCCGCTGTCGCCATACCATCCGTCGTTAGAGATGTTCACGAAAACCTGAGCGCCGTTGTCGGCGAACTGGCGGACTTCATCGGGAAAGATCGATTCGTAGCAGATGAAGACGCCGAGTTGCGCGCCGTCGGTATCGAGCGGCTTATGGGCAGTCCCGTGCTGGAACGCTCCCACCTCCTTGGTCAAGCCTCCGGCAAATGAGAACAGGCTCGGGAATGGAAGGTACTCGCCGAAGGGCACAAGGTGAACTTTGTCGTAGCGTTCCTTCCACGTTCCGTCGGAACCGACGAGCGAGGCGGAATTAAAGATGGGACCTTCGGTGTTCGGCGCTGGCGCGTTGCTTCCGACCGAGCCGGCGACGACAGCAGAATGCGTCTGACGGGCGATTTCGCTGATGGTATCGCGGAACCGCGGGTCGTTGCTGAAGAACGGGGCCGGGGATTCCGGCCATACGACTAAATCGATTTTCGTTCTTGCATCTGCGGCTGAGCGGATCGTCAGTTGTGTCAGATCGGTTAAGGTCTGCTGAAAGTAAGCCGGCGTCCATTCGGCCGATACGGGAATGTTCTGCTGTACAAGCAGCGCCGCGCGATCCGGCTTCGCGGCGGGCGCATCGATCAATCGGCCCGCCTGAAGTACCGCCGCTGCGGCCAACGCCGCGGTCAGCATCGCTCCGCGCTTCTGTTTCGGGACGAGAAATGCCGCAGCCAGGGCGACATTGACCAGCGCGATTTCAAATGAAATGCCATAGACGCCGGTAAATCCGGCGATGCGGCTGAGAGCCACGTTGTCCACTTGCGCGATACCGAGCAGGTTCCAGGGAAAGCCGGTGATTCGGGTGCGCGCGAGTTCGACCGCGACCCATAGAAATGGAGCAGCCACGAGCGCACGGCGAAAGTCGCGCGCGGTGGAAAGCAAACTGACTAGCAGGCCAAAAAGTCCGTGATAGAGGCCGAGATAACAGCAGAAGAGAAAAAGTGCCAGCCCAGCCATCGGCGCATTGAGGCCGCCAAACTGGCGCATGGTATCGAAGATCCAGTAGCAGGTGCCGGCGTACCAGACAATTCCACCAACGTAACCGAGAAGAAAGCCTTGCCACGGTGTAGCGGGCTGCAAGCGAACCGAACCGGCAATTTCCAGTTCACCTGCGGGACGGGCGCGCAGAAGCGCAATAAGCAGCGGAGTCAGCGCAAACCACGAGAGAAAATAGAGACCGGGAAGAGGAAAGATCAGCACCTGCAAAATTGCTGAAAAGAGCGTCAGCAGCCAGGCGCTGGGGTGGATTTGGCGCACGAAGAAGAATAGCAAAGAGCAGTGGCCAGTGGTCAGTGGCTAGTGGCCAGTTTGTCCAATCACTGGTTTGGTGGCGGGCGTCAGTAGCTTTGCGCGGACGTATTCAATCAACTCGGACGTGGTGTAGGTCGGTGGATTGATGCGGAAGACCGGCTTTGTTGCCACCGGTTTCAGTGACACTGATTGCCAGTTCGACTCGTTTGCTTCATTGTGCAGAATCACGGCATCCGCGTGGTCGAGAAATTCGCGGGCAGAATTCTTGAAATCAGGCGTCGCCGGATCGAGAACCGTCAGATACAAGTCAGGTCTCAGGAATTTCAGTACGCTATTGGATTCGATGATGACGTTGCGAGCGCCTTCCAGTCGCTTGCGTAGCGCCGGCATTGCTTCGGCGAGCATTCCTTGTTCCGTTCGCACCCAATAAACCTGCGCTGCTCCGGCGATCAGAAAACGCGATGTGTCGGTCTCTTCCGAACGATTGCGCTCTTCAGAAATTGCCCAGGAGTGATCGCCGGTGGCGCAATCGCAGGCTTCGCCGTTCGCCGAGCAGATTCCGTGGCCGTATTGGGTAATCTTGGCGGCAGTCCATTCGAATTCGCGAAGGGCGGAGATGAGGCCGGTGACAACGCTGGTCTTGCCTACGTTGCGGGAATGTCCGCCGATGACGATGAGAGACATGAATTCTACGGGCCTAAAGCCTGAATCTTTTGCGTGCTTACGCGGCACTGAAGCGCCGCTCTTCCAGCTTTGCTTGCCGCCGAAGTGCATCTCCTCTTGCGGCAGCGAGGGCGAGACGCCCTCGCGACAGCCGGCAGGATGCCGGCGCTACGTGCGCCAACTCACTCTTTCTTAGTCAGGCGCGCGAGCGTCGCGAGTTGCTTCAAATATTCGCGCAGCGGTTGCGCCGGCGTTCCCCAGAACGCCACGCCCTTCCCGCGCAGGATTTTGTTAGGGAGCACTCCGCCCTGGCCGCCGAGCATCACGCCTTCCCCGATGCGCGCGTGTTCGCCGATGCCGACTTGCCCGCCGAGGACCACGCCGTTTTCGATTACGATACTGCCGGAAAGTCCCGTCTGTGCGGCGATCACGACGTCTTCACCGATCTGGCAGTTGTGGCCGATGTGAACGAGATTGTCGATTTTCGTTCCGCGGCGAATGCGAGTTTCATCGAGCGCCCCGCGGTCGATGGTTGTGTTCGCGCCGATCTCGACGTCATCCTCGATCACAAGCCTTCCGGCTTGTGGAAACTTTTCGTAGTGCCCGGTCTTGCGATCGCGCACATAGCCGAAGCCGTCACTTCCGAGCACCGCTCCGGCGTGGACGATTATGCGATCGCCGAGCGTTGTCCCCGGGTAGATCGTCACGTTGGGAAAAATCTCGCAGCCGCTTCCGACCACGACGCCGTAGCCGATCGCGGAGCCTGCGCCGATTCGCGAGTTTTCGCCGATACGCGCCTGTTCCCCGATCACGGTGGCTTCCTCGATTCGCACCCCCGCGGCAAGGGTCGCCGTCCGATGGACAATTGCGGCAGCGTGAACATTTGCGTGGCCGGATTGCGGCGAATCTCTCAGCAACTTTGCGGTTCTGGCGAATGCCAGTTTCGGATGGTCGCTGATCAGAAGCGGCCGCAGGGTCGTCACCGATGCGGCGAAATTTCCGGCAATGATCGCCCCGGCTTGCGATCCTAACGCCGCTTCCAGATGTTTGGCGTCGTCCACGAAAACCACATCGGCGGCAGTTGCTGATTCAATGCTGGCGACACCGCTGACCTGAACGTCTGCCACGCCGATCAGGCGAGCGCCGACAGAGTCCGCAATCTGTTGAAGCGAACGCTTCATGCCACCCACTGTATAGCAGAGAGTCAACGGCAAGGAAGGCCACGCCGGACTTGATTCAATAGCGTTCTACGTTGTAGGCGCAGGGCAAGTACCGTTGACCGGGTCCTGGCACATCACGAATGTCCCGCCGGGGGAGGGCATGCTGCAACTTGGGTCCCCTGCCGCTCCGGTCAAGGTCCACTGTCCCACGACGACGCCGTTCGTAAGATTGCCAGTGGTGGTGGTCGTGCCGTTGGAGTTTCCCGTCAGGGTTCCGCTCATCATCAGAGTATTCGCGTTCGTGGTTGAAATGACGTTCAAATTGAGGGTGCCGGTTACCGTGCCCGCATTCGCCGTGTTCAGGGTGGCCGTTCCGTTCAGCCTTTCGTCGTTTACGTTTGTCCCAAAGCAGGCCCCCTGGTTGAAGAATGAGATTGGGGGAGTGGTCGGGAAATCCAGCGGGCCGTTGTTGGTGACGGTGAACGTCACCACAAAATTCAGCAGGCTTGCTTGCGCCGTGCCTCCGCTGAGAAAGGCTTCCCAGTTGCCGGTCGTCTGTGTATTTGGAGTCGCGGTGGGATTGGGATTGCCACAGCCGCAAACCGCCAGTTCCAGCGCCAGCACGATCAGAGCGAGCTTCTTCATTTACCCTGCCTTCAGTTGGGAATCCTTACGAAACCCTTACGAGAATAAAGAGATGCGGGCAGGGCCGTCAATGGATGTAAGCGGGCTTTATTGTCTAGCCCCCAGGGATGCTTCGGAGGTCACTTCGGCGAAACGCAGATCGGGAGCGAGCGGCAGGGCCCCAATCTCTGCGGCGTATTGATAAAAAAGGCGCAGACCCTTTAGGCATTCTGCATCAAGCCGGTAGTAGATGTTTTCGGTAAGGTAAGAACGCACGCCATCCTCATCCAGGCCAATGCGCGGCGCCCATTCGCGTGCGATCTGATCCAGATTCGCAGGTTCCAATCCGTGATCGCGAGAGTCGAGAAACACCGCCGCCAGATCCGTGACCGGCGTTGCGGCCAAGGCCGCACTTCGGACTGCCCAAAAGGCAAACACAAATGGCCTGCCGGTGCGACGAATCCATTCTTCGGCTAGATCGAGCGTGTAGTAGCGCGAGCGATCGACTTGTAAAGCGGGGTCACCAATCAGCAGTCCGGCGTCGTGCTCTGCGAGCATCTTTTCGAGATTTGGCTCCATGGGGGCGAAGGTTCGTCCGCTGCCGAGCCATCTTTCAAATAAGACTTTGGTCAAGGCCACCGAGGTCATGGATGACGTATCGAGGGCTATGGTCTGTGCTTTTTCAATGGGCACTTTGCTGACCAGCAGAATCGAACGCACGGGCCGGCGCGAGGCAATCGCAACATCAGGAAGGATTTGCAGGTCCGGAATCGAGGCATAGGCCGCAGCAGGGATAATTCCGATATCCGCCGTGCCTTCTGCCAAAGCGCGGGCGCAAGACGACGGCACAGTATAGGAGATATCGAACCGTTCTCCGGCCTTGCCGTGTTCAAAATCCCACATCAAAGGGGCAGTATTCAGGAAGGAAATGGCGGAAATTCGCAGCTTTGCCATGCTTTCCACAAGTGTAACGCACTTTCTTGTGACATCTGACCTTGACGCCGCCCTCGACCCGTCGCTACAGTCCCCAGCCGTGCCAAATGCTGCGATCTCGCCCGCCGCCACGAGCCTGTTGGAATGGCTCGCCCTTTTGCTCACTCCGGGACTTGGTCCCACCAAGTCGCGAAAGCTGGTAGGCCATTTTGGCTCTGCCGAGCGCGTCTTTCATGC
>DATAUY010000035.1:0-10180 GCA_036268025.1 Candidatus Sulfotelmatobacter sp.
TACGGGTTTCGGTTTGTCGCTGGAGCATCCGACGGCTACGGAGCAGACGATAAGAACAGCGGCGAAGATGTAAGCATTGAGACTGCCCAGGGCTGCGTTGGCTATGTTCTTGGTCATGTTGCTTTTACCCCAGGATACTGAGCTAGTGTTGCTGCGGGTCATGGTGGTTTCCTCCTGCCGGGTCGCGGCGCCTTAGGAGAGTGCAGGGGGGATGCCAGCGCGTAACTTATTTATTTATATGAAGTTAGTGGCTTAAATGCCGTGTGGGGCCAGACACGCTGTGGAAAGCGGGACACGGCAGAGGCGAATAAATAAGTGCAATGCAGTGATCCGGCCCGTCGAAGTGATCGTGGCGCATGCCGGCCCGTGACGCGAACTCACAAAAACAAAAGTGCGATGGAGTGGAGGCCAGCGGCCACACGGCGCTGGTTCGAACGGCTGCTGGCCTTGTAAACGCGTCGCACCCAGAAAGCAAGCGAAAACAGACTCGGCCGGATAAAGAGAGCCTGATTCTCCGGCTGTGGGCTGCAATATCAGTTTGCGGTGAGGAAGATCGGCTTATATCCGATCGAGACGGTACCGCCGCTCATGGATTTTTTCACGCCATCAAGATCCGTTTGATTGTGATACGTCGTTGGATAGGTGTACCTGGAAGTAGTGCAGACGCCCTTACTACAGGTCTTAGAGCTATCCCAGACGATCTGCCCGTTATCAACATTGCACGTGTAGATGCTGCCCGAAGCCTCGCAAGGGCTAATGGAGTGGCCGATAAGCCAGCCAGCGACTACGTCCCACGCGGTGCCAGAATCATTGCCCTGCATGTTTTTGTCCCAAGTGTAGAGATACTGACGCTGGATGCCGACGCCAGCCCGAAGGGCGATGGATCGGGCGGCGTAGCCCGCAAGCTCATCCGGATCGTTGAGATTATCTTCGGGTTTGATTCCGTGCTCGTCGTCCCAAACGGGAAGACTGGTCAGGTTCCTCTTCTTGGTTTCCGCCGTCAAATCGTCGTACATGGCGAGGAAGGATTCTGGAGAAACATTTGGGGATTTGGTTCCCTTACCTCGCAAATGAGCATTGACGATGTCGAAGGTGGATGCTCCACCGGCTGCAATGAAGCCGTCAAACCACGTCGCCATGGTCGGGCCGTGCGCAGAAGGGCTGATGATTTTCGCAGCCGGGTCCGTGGAGCGGATGATGCTAGCAGCGTCCTTCGCCATACGCACAATCTGGGCGTTGTTGCCGCTCCAGAAGCACGTGCAGTCTGGCTCGTTCCAGAGTTCGTAGTAGGCGATCTGCCCCTTGTAACGCTTCACAAGGGCGGTGACAAAATCGGAAAAATGCGAATCAGCACCGGTTCCATCACTCTTGAGGTCGTTCGGAGCGGAGCAGCTGTAAGCCCCAGTCGGACCGCATGGACTCTTCGGGGGAATCGAACCCGCCCACTTGGGTGTGTCGCCAATTGTGTAAAGCACGTCCACATGCTGGGCTTGAGCCTTACTCATAATGCTGTCCAGTCCGGACCAGTCGTACACCCCCTTAGCAGTCTCAATCTGCCCCCATTTTACGTTGTCGTCCCATAGGCGAACGCCTCCGAGAGTCGCGACTTGCTTCTGGCCGTCGGTTGGAGGCCAGGTTCTAAAGCCATTGAACCCCGCTCCAAAGAAAGACTCCTTGATGGCCGTGCTGCCCGATGAGGACGAGGCGGCTGCCACTGCTTGCGGTTTCTGTGTGGGCTTGGGAGCGGTGACCACGATGAATGCTTGATCGAACTTGCCAGGATTCACGACGCTTGTCGCCGTCACGGTTACGACGGTTTCAGTCGTGACTCTCGGTGCGTGATAAAGGCCAGAACTCGTGATCGTTCCAGCGGTCGCAGACCACTTCACGGCAACGTTGGGAGTGTTTTTGATGAGAGCGGTCAACTGTAGAGTTTCAGAGGACACCACCGCGGAACTGTCGGAGGTGATATTGACTGTGACTGATGAACTCACAGCCTGGCCGAGGCAAAAGCTGGATACAAATGTGAAGGCGAGCGCAAGCACTGCATACACGCGGGGGGAGTGTGACCTCATGATAAATAACCTCGATTTTTTTAGAAACACCGGGAAGCCGCCAGAAGATCCGACCGCAATCTATAGACGAATCGCACAAACACAACCCGCACAACCGAACCTATCTGCCGGAGAGTAAACCAAGAATCCGAAAATCTTGACTCGGAAGTACATTACGTTGGTGAGGGTGCATTACCTTAGTATTGCGATGACAAGGACATCACATCATGAGTATCGAAGTGCTGACGTTGCTCTCCCGCAAACGACGATTTGTCGAAGCTTTTGTACCTTGGCGATTACGCTCATTAACTCGGATCACGAATGAGTAATGGCATCACGCGGGCCCAACTTCTTGGGGAGGCCGCAAATACAAAAGCCCCATTTCTCGCGCAAAAAACGCGAGAAATGGGGCACCCGTTGCGTCTTACTTTCTTGCTAATCCCTACTGCACTTTGCAGAGGCCAATGATGTCGTTGGCGATTTGGGTTGCGCCGTCGAGGACATTCGGGATCGAATGCGGAGCATCGGCGACGCAGGTCTGCTCTTTCTTGCTGGTGATCTTGTTGTACCAGTCCAGGCCGATCGGTATCGCTGAACTCACGTCGGTGCCGCCAAAGACCACATTTACGTAGGTCTTGGAGAAGTTGTAGGTTGCGCCTGAGGCTTCGACGCTGTCGGCGAGGAAGAACGCGGATCCACCCGGGGGCGGGTTGCCTTTGGTGGCGTTGGAGCAATAATTGTTCGGAGTATAGGCAGGGTCCCAGACAGCGCCGTCTACCGATCCAAAGCATGTCCCCATCGATCCTTTACCGCAAAAGGTGTTCATCTTTCCGGCGTTGCACATGCAGCCCCAGTCCAGGCGGGCGGTGGGCGGGCCGCTGGTTACTTCGGCCATCGAGATGTTGTTGGGATAATCCGAGAGAACATAGGCGAGAGCGCCGGCGCCTCCGCTGTTGGCGGTTGCGCACATCGGCAACGTGTTCTTGTTCTGAACTTTCGTGTAAACGTAGTTCGCGACAGTCGCCCAGCGGCAGGACGCGGCGAGAACGCCTCCGGGGCCTTCGACCCATCCGCCGGGCTGGGCGGAGTTGAATGGAGTTCCCCAGGAAATCTGTACAGTACGGAAGCCGGCGTTGTATACGTTTTGAACCGCGGTCTTTCCATGGGTGAAGATTGTGTCGTAGAGTCCGTTACCGTCGGTGCCGGTGCCATAGAGCACAGTGCCTTTCGGGCTTGAGGGCGTGTTGATCTTAAGGTAGGCGCTCATATTGCCGACGCTCGGACAGCTGACGGTCAGTTGCTGGCAGGTTGCGCCGGTCATGCCGCCGCTCTTGCAGGCGATGGACTTTTCGGTGACGGAGCCGAGGGCGCGCGATGGGTGGACGGCCGCGGTGGTGGCATCGTCATCCTGTGCATAGACAACGCCGACGAGTAGCAGCGCGACGATGATGGCATAGAGATATTTCTGCATCGAAGTAAACTCCTCTTCTGGAAGCTGGTTAAGTCTTTCGATCTTACGAAACTTCGTGGCCAGTGTCTTGAAGCTCTTGCGGCGCGCGTTCTAGTTCGATCACCCTGTTGGTGGGCCGTTGGAAGTTTGTTCTTCCGGCAAAAATGATTGCTCGGTTTCCCTGCCTTGGATCGATACAAGAACTGCTGACGGTTCGGAGCCGGAATACCCAGGCGGAGACAAAAACGCCAAAGGATCGGAACCGGCCCAGTACCGCGAGTCTGCGCCGATGTAAAAGCCGTGTCAAGATGGTTTCCGTGAATTTACAGGAATAAGCAATGCGGGGAGCACGAGATGCAAAAATCTGCAACATGAAGTGCAACAAGAGGCACTTTCGACGCTGCCTCCGAAAATGATGGCTTCGACGAGATTGGGGAAATTCATTTATTGTGATCGCTCAGTTTGCAGGGATGGGGGATTTATGCGGAAAACCGCATTGGGATGTGGGTTGTGCTTGCTCATATGCGCACTCTGTGCGTGGTTGCCGGCGCAGAAGGCACCGGAGGCGGAGAAGGTCATCATCGACACGGACATCGGAGACGACGTGGATGATGCGTTCGCGCTGGCGCTGGCAGTGAAGAGTCCGGAACTGGAAGTAGAGGGCGTGACGACAACTTTCGGCGACACCGAAGCTCGCGCGAGGATTGCCGACCGCTTACTTGGCGAAGTGGGACGGGCGGAGATTCCGGTCTGCGCAGGAAAAGCGTCGACAACGAAGAATCCGATGTCGCAGCGGGCGTACGGAGAGAGCGGGCGCTTCACGAAGAACTCGCATGCGGACGCGGTCGAGTTCATGCTGGAGCAGATCCGGAAATATCCTGGCGAAATTACCCTGATTGCGATCGGGCCGCTTATGAACGTTGGAGCGGCGATCGACAAGGATCCGGCGGAATTTAAGAAGCTAAAGCGCGTGGTACTGATGGGCGGATCGGTGCGGCGAGGCTATGGAGATATGGGATATACCGCGCCAGTGCCTGCCATGCCCGAGTGGAACATTCTGAACGACATTCTGTCGGCACAGAAGTTGTTCGCAGCGGGCGTGCCGGTTTATGTAATGCCGCTGGACTCGACGCAGTTAAAGCTCGACGAGGTGAAGCGCGCGTGGCTACTCAGCCAGGGCACGGCGGTAACCGACCAACTCGCGATTCTGTATCACTTGTGGGGACAGCAGACGCCGACGCTGTTCGATCCGATGACACTTGCGTATGTGCTGAAGCCGGAGTTGTGTCCAGCGACGGCGATGCATATTCGCGTGGATGATAAGGGATACACGCGGGAAGAGCCGGGGCCGGCGAATGCGCAGGTTTGCCTGGATTCAAATTCAGAAGATTTCTTCCGGTTCTACTTGAAGAGAGTTGGAGCGAAATGAAACTTGAGAATCGAGAGTTGGGGACCGGCCTGATTGAAATCAAAATCCCCACTTCTCGCGCACAAAACGCGCGAGAAATGGGGCACCCTCTGGTTTTGTTGGCGATCTTGTTGGTATTGCGCGCCGGGAGTTTTGCTCAGACGAAAAAGGATGTCGATCTGATCGTTAGCGGCGGAATCGTCGTGACCATGGATGGGTCGCGCACGATTCTGCACGACGGCAGCGTCGCAGTACGTGGGGATTCTATTGTTGCGGCGGGGCCGCGCGCCGAGGTCGAGACGAAATACAAAGCCTCGCAGACAATCGACGCTCATGGTGCCCTGGTTTTGCCGGGCTTTATCAACGGGCATACCCATGTTCCGATGACCTTGTTTCGCGGACTCCACGACGACGTCACGTTGAACGACTGGCTTTATAAATACATCTTCCCTGCCGAAGCGAAAAACGTTAATGAAGACTTCGTCCGCTGGGGAACGCGGCTGGCCGCGGCGGAGCAGATTCGCGCGGGGGTCACCACATTTGCCGACATGTACTACTTCGAAGACGCAGTCGCCGAGGAAACGAAGGCCGCCGGAATGCGCGGGATACTCGGCGAGACGTTTATAGATTTCCCCGCGCCCGACAACAAGTCGGAAGCGGAAATGCTGGCTTATACCGAGAAGTTTCTCAAACGCTGGCAAGGAGATCCGCTGATCACAGCGGCGCCTGCGCCGCATTCAATCTATACGTGCTCGAAGAAAACGCTGCAGGATGCGGCCGCCCTTGCCAGGAGATATCACGCGCCGATTCTGATTCACATGGCCGAGATGAAAAAAGAGTACGACGACAGCATGAAGCAGAATGGAGTGTCTCCCGTGCAGTACATGGATAAGATCGGCCTGCTCGGGCCCGATGTGGTTGGCGCACACTGCATTTACGTGGACGAGGCCGACTGGAAGCTGCTGAAAGAACGCGGGACGGGGTGCGTGCACAATCCGTCGAGCAACATGATGATCGCGAGCGGAGTCTCTCCAGTGCCGGAGATGCGGGCGGCAGGTGTTGCCGTCGGGCTTGGAACTGACGGCCCGGCGGGCAGCAATAACGACCTCGACCTGATGGAAGAAATTGATCTGGCGGCGAAGCTGGCGAAGATCCACAAGATGGATCCACTGGCGCTAAACGCGAAAGCGGTTGTGGAGATGGCGACGATTGAGGGGGCACGGGCAATCCACAAAGAGAAGGAGATCGGCTCGATCGAGGCGGGCAAGAAGGCGGATCTAATCTTGATCTCGCTTGACGAGCCCAACGCGGTGCCGATGTATGACGTGTATGCACAGATTGCTTACTCGCTGAAGGGCAGCGATGTGGAGACCGTCATTATTGGTGGCAAGGTCGTGATGCGTGACCACAAACTGTTGACGATTGATGAGCCGAAGGTCCTGGAGAAGGCGCGGGACTATGGGCAGTCGGTGAAGAAGTCGTTGGGGATGGAGTAATTTCCTGGTACTGAGAAAAATTCCCCTTCTCGCGCAAAAGGCGCGCGAGAAATGGGCACCCGGATCAGGTTTCTAATCAAGAAGACTTGGATTGCACTCATTGCTATGAGATTTCGATTGCTAATGCTGCTGGTCGTGAGTGGGACGTGTTGCTTTGCGCAGAAGATCGCGATCACCTTTGACGATCTGCCGCTCAATGGCATCCTGCCCCCTGGAGTCACGCGAACCGAGATCGCGCGTGGGGCAATCGCGATTTTGAAGAAGCATCACGCGCCGCCGGTCTATGGATTCATCAATGCGAAGAAGTTGGAAGGTGATTCGGATGCGGCGGAGGCGTTGCGCGTGTGGGCGGCCGCGGAACCGATCGGCAACCACACCTACTCGCATCTTGATTTGAACGACAATCCCGCTGAAGCATTCGAGCGCGAGATCGAGCAGAACGAACCTGCGCTGGAACTCCTGGTTGCGCCCGGAGCGAACTGGCATTGGCTGCGGTATCCGTATCTACGCGAGGGAGACACGGTCGAAAAGCGGCGTGCGGTGCGCGCGTATTTGACTGCGCGCGGATACAAGACTGCCCAAGTGACTGTGGACTGGGAAGACTACATGTGGAACTCGGCATATGCGCGTTGCGTGGCAAAAAGTGATGCGCAATCGATCGCGTGGCTCAAGTCGAGCTATCTGGAATATGAGGATTCGTATCTCGACCTGGGACAGCAATTGGCGAAGCTGACATTCGGCCACGACATCAATCACGTGCTTCTTCTTCACCTGGGGGCTTTCACCAGCACGATTCTGCCGGATGCGCTGGATCGTCTGAAGAAAAAAAGATTCAAGCTGGTGACTCTGGAAGAAGCGCAAAGCGATCCTGCGTATAGTACTGATCCGGATGCGGGATCGAAGTACGGCGGGACGTTGCTGGAGCAGATTATGGATGCACGGCAGATCAAATATCCGCAGGTGAAAGAGAAGCCGTATCAACGGATGAAGGACATTTGCCAGTAGAGACCGTGCTTCGTGGCAAAGCGATTCTTTCGTAGCTCGGGGATGCATTACCTCGGGGATGCATTACAAAGTCAAATTTTGCCCGATTCACTGCCTCAACCAACCCGTCACTTATAATCGAGAGATTCTCTATGGCTGCCGTTCTCGACAAGATCATTGCCGCCACGCGTGTGCGGGTAGCTGAAGCCAAGCGCGGGGCTGACTTGCGCGAACTCGAGCGGCTGGCGGAATCGCATTCGCCTCGTGGATTTCGGCGGGCGCTTCAAACGAAAGCGCATGACGGGATTGCTGTGATTGCGGAGTTGAAGAAGGCGTCTCCGTCGAAGGGATTGATTCGCGCGGCGTTCGGGGCGGAGGAGTTGGCGCGTGAGTTGGAATCTGCGGGCGCGGCGGCGCTGTCAGTGTTGACCGATGAGGAATTCTTCCAGGGATCGCTTAGCAATCTGCGCGAGGCATCGGCGGCGGTTGCAATCCCCTGCCTGCGCAAAGATTTCATCATAGATGACTTTCAGCTGGTCGAAGCGCGGGCAAATTCTGCAGATGCGGTGCTCCTGATCGTTGCGGCGCTGTCGCAAGAACAATTGATCGCCTTGTCGCGTGGGGCACAGGAGCGCGGACTGGATGTTTTGTGCGAAGTCCACGACGAAGATGAGTTGGCCCGCGCGCTGGATGCGGGATGCGACTTGATCGGAGTGAATTCGCGCGATTTGAAGACGTTCAAAGTTGATCTTGCCGTGGCTTTCCGGCTGGCGGAGAGATTTCCGGAAAATGTAATGCGCGTGGCGGAAAGCGGAATTCATTCCGTTGCCGATATCGGACGTCTGCGCATCGCGGGATATCGCGCGTTTTTGATCGGCGAGTCGCTGATGCGGGCGGAGTCTCCGGGAAACGAATTGATGCAGCTGCTGGGGAAGATTCCTGCGGCTGAGTCGGTGGTTTCAAAGTAACGATTGGGGTTTGTGTGACCTGGGTAAAGATTTGCGGGATGACGAACCTGGAAGACGCACTCGTCGCGGTAGACGCTGGGGCGGACGCGGTGGGGTTCGTTTTTTATGAGAAGAGCCCGCGGAATATCAGCACGGAGGCGGCGAGAGAGATTGTGGAGAAGCTGCCGGCCGAGATGGAAAAAATCGGTGTATTTGTTCCGGGACCGGGGGTAGATCCACATGAGGCCATTCGCGGCGCGAGATTGACAGGCGCACAACACTACGTAGTCGCTGAATGGCCGCCACCGGCAATCGAGCCTAAGGCCGGAAAGGAATCGACCATGGCAATGGGTCTCGAGTCTTTGCCAACGCCCACAAGGTTCTTTGCCGCGCTACCGATTGCCATGTTGCTCGACAATGAAGAACAGGTGCGGCAGATGATTTTGGACTTTACCCGGATGCGGGAATTAACGCCCATGTTTCCCGAAGGGATTTGGGACACATATTGTCTGGATTCAGGCACGCTCAAGCAACCCGGTGGAACTGGCAAGACGTTCGATTGGCACATCGCGATTCCTGTGGTTGAGAAACTGAAACAAGCTGGGTTGAAAGTTGTGGTCGCAGGCGGGCTGAGTCCTGACAATGTTGAAGAGGCGATCAGCATTTTGCATCCGTGGGGAGTTGATGTGGTATCGGGCGTGGAAGCCGCGCCAGGGAAGAAAGATCCGGAGAAGGTGCGGGCGTTTGTGCGGGTAGTGCGAGAGATGGATCGGCGAGTTACTTAACGCGCAGTGCTCCGAGTAAGAACAGCAGGTTCCTCACCGCCGCTTCGCGTCGGTTCGGAATGACAGAGGTTCGGTAAGCGTTATGGCTACGGTCGCGCGAACTACGAAAGTCAAAGCCCCCACTCTAGCCGCAAAGAGCGCGGCTAGAATGGGGCACCCTCGTGGCTCTTCTTTGTCCCGTCTCCCGAAGCCATCGAATGAACCGGGCCGCTTCGGCGCTTACGGCGGGAGGTATGTGCCGGAAACTCTTATGGCTGCGCTGGATGAACTCGAGCGCGAGTATGAGAGGGCGAAGCGGGATCCGAAATTTCAGAAGCGGCTTACGGAACTGTTGACGACTTATGCAGGGCGTCCGACGCCGTTGTTTTTTGCGCGACGGCTTACGAAGAAGCTTGGTGGCGCGAAGATTTACCTGAAGCGCGAAGACCTGCTGCACACCGGGGCGCACAAGATCAATAACTGCCTGGGGCAGGGCTTGCTGGTGGAGCGCATGGGCAAGCATCGCGTGATCGCGGAGACCGGAGCGGGCCAGCATGGCGTCGCGACCGCGACTGTGTGTGCGCTCATGGGCTTCGAGTGCGTCGTATATATGGGTACCGAAGACATGCGGCGGCAGGAGTTAAACGTCTTCCGCATGCGGCTGCTCGGAGCGGAAGTGCGCGGGGTGTCATCGGGATCGCGCACGCTGAAAGACGCAATCAATGAGGCCATGCGCGACTGGGTCACGAATGTGCGGACCACGCATTACTTGCTGGGCAGTGTGCTGGGGGCACATCCCTATCCGACGATGGTGCGGGACTTTCATCGCGTGATTGGGCGGGAGGCGCGGGCGCAAATTCTGAAAGCTGAGGGCAAACTGCCGACTGCGGTAATTGCCTGTGTGGGCGGCGGATCGAATGCGATCGGCGCATTCTACGAATTTATTAAAGACAAGAAGGTGCGATTGATCGGGGTCGAAGCAGGGGGGCGAAGCGAAGCCCTCGGCGATCATGCGGCGCGGTTTCGTGGCGGATCGCCTGGAGTCTTGCAGGGAACGTATTCGTACGTGCTTCAGGA
>DATAUY010000036.1:0-5580 GCA_036268025.1 Candidatus Sulfotelmatobacter sp.
AGTGAGCGGCAATCGAGTACTTCAGTCCTCAATCGTTCCATCAAACGATTTCATGGCTTTCTGCGTCTAACCCATAACAGTCCAGCCGGGTCTACTGTCAGCTACGCATTACTCCAGTGCGTGGCATAAATCGGTATACTAAACGGGGCTGCAAGTTCCGGAGGGAAGTAGAGATATGGGCGCAATGTGGATGCGCATGAGGGCCCATCGCTGGGTCTACACACTAAGTATTCTGGCAACTCTTTCGCTTGGCATACTGATCGGTACGGTCATCTCGGCCAGCGTCAAGGGTAAAGAAGCTGGACAGCAGAAGAGCGATGCGACTCCGCTCACGCTGCCCGCGCCGCAGCAGCTCTCGAATACGTTTTCGCAAATCGCGAAACAGCTCGAGCCGAGCGTCGTCAACATCAGCACGGAATCGACGATAAAGAATGTGCGCCGGCGCCGCGGGGCCAATCCCGACGACGACGATGACGGCAGCGGCGGCATGGAAGACTTCTTCAATCACTTCTTCGGCGCGCCCAATGGCGGCGGCGGTGGCGGCGGTGGCGCACAAATACCCGGCAGTCCCGACGGCGGCGGCCCGATCCGCGAGCGCTCTCTTGGCTCAGGCGTGATCGTAGATGCGAAGGGCTACATCCTCACTAACCGCCACGTGATTGACAAGGCGGACCGCATCCGCGTGCGTTTCGAAGACGACCCCCCAGGGGTGCAGCATGACGCGAAAGTCATCGGTGTCGATTCTGAAACGGATCTAGCGGTCGTCAAAGTGGAAGTGGACCGTCCTTTGCCCGCGGCGAAGCTGGGCAACTCCGACGGCATGCAGGTCGGCGATTGGGTCCTCGCCATCGGCAGCCCCTTCGGACAGGCCGGCACTGTGACCGCTGGAATCGTCTCGGCCAAAGGCCGCGACATCGTTCCCAATCGCCAGTTTCAAACCTTTATTCAAACCGACGCCGCCATTAATCCGGGCAACTCCGGCGGACCGCTGGTCAACATGAACGGCGAAGTCATAGGCATCAACACCGCGATCCTCAGCGAGACGAACGCTTACGCAGGCATCGGCTTTGCGCTGCCGTCGAAGACGGTCGTGGATGTTTACAACCAGCTCACGGGACCGGAACACAAGGTCTCGCGCGGGTCGATCGGCATCATGTTCGATCAGGTTGAGAATCCCGCGATCGCCCGCGTCTATGGCTCCGGTTCCGGCGTGACGATTTCCAGCGTCGTACCCGGAAGTCCCGCCGATCAGTCCGGTCTGAAGGTCGGTGACACGATAACGACGGTTGACGGTAAGAAAGTCACCAAGGGCTCTGATCTCGTGGATTACATCGCATCGCGCAAGCCGGGAACGAAAGTCGAACTAGGTTTCCTTCGCAACGGGAAGACGCAAGAAGCTGCTGTTACTACGGCAGACCGCTCCAAACTTTTTGCTGCGCGGCTCGGCGAGGACCAAAACAACGAAGACGAAAACACTCCCAAGCAAAGCAAATTCGGGGTGACTGTCCGCAAAGTCACGCCGGAAATGGCCGACCGTCTCGATATGGAGGCCGGTAAGGGAGTCATTGTGCAGGACGTGAAACCGAATTCGTTCGCCGAAGACGTAAACCTGGCCCGTGGCGACGTCATCCTGCAAATTAACAAGCAACCGGTCAACAGCGAAGAGGATTTCTCGAGGATCGAATCGAGTCTAAAGAGCGGTCAGGATGTGGTGTTCCTGGTTCGCCAACGCGGCTCGTCTCGACAAGACGGCACTATCTTCCTGGCCGGTACACTTCCGTAATGCGGTTCTGCCCAACGAAGCTGGCACTATATTTCCCAATCAGGGATGATTAAAGTGCCAGCCGAGTTGGGCATTTATTTTCCAGGATCGTTTGCGGAGTGCTTTCGTTTGGTCCTCTGATGGGGGGCGCAAAACGCGGCAAGCCGCGAAGCGGCAAAGGAATGCAGCCACAGCTTGCCCTGAGCTTGTTGAAGCGGCGCGAGCCGTGGGAGACAAGAGTGAGATTCAAAGCCAGCTAGGGGCGAAAGAACTTACCAGCGCGGGACCGAACCATGATGCCGGGAAGAAATCCGAATTGTAGAGCGATGCTTACCGCGATTTGTGTTCTATCGCTGGCGTGCGCTTCGCTTCCCTCGGTAGCCGCTCAAACCTCGACCACCCCAAGCGCGAAGAAATCCACGACTCACTCCAAACATTCGCGCAAGAAGAAATCCCCCAAAGTGCGCGGGCAGCAAAAGATCGACCCGCAACGCGCCCAGGAAATCCAGCAGGCCCTAGTCCGCGACCACTATCTGACTGGAGAACCAACCGGCACGTGGGATTCGGCCAGCGAAGAGGCCATGCGCCGCTACCAGGCCGACAACGGATGGCAGAATAAGACCGTGCCGGACTCCCGGGCTTTGATCAAACTCGGGCTCGGTCCCAGCAAAGACCATCTGCTGAATCCTGAAAGCGCAATGACTACGGTCCCGGATCCGCCGACATCAGCATCGATCCCGACGTCGTCCAACACCACGCCGGCGGTTGCGAACCCGGCGAACCCGACGACCTCTTCTCCCGATCCGTCGCGTCCCCAGTAAATCGAAGAAAAGCAAGCCCGACACTCACGTGTCAACTAGTGAATCCCGTTGCTCCGCGAGTGTCGCGTCAAATCGCCAAAGTCTTCGAACCGCAGAAGGCCTCTGCCAGCCTCTATTTGCCGCCCTTGCGGTATCCCGTTCCCGCGGGCCGCGGAAAATACGGCAACGGCTGATTTTCGATAATCGCCCTTGGGTTTGCCCCTACCATCGCCTGCGCGATCTCTTCACCGCAGATTTCCTTTGCGGCATCGCGGGATTTTGAAAGAATCGGCACACGCTTTTCCATCTCGTGGGCGTCGGTGGCGAGAACATGCACGGACTCATGCTCCATCAGCCACAATGCCGCCTTGCGCGCGCGGTCTCCCCAGAACCCGGTGAGAGAAGATCCGGTAACTTGCACGACGCAGCCCTGCTCGGCCCACTCGACGACCCGCTGCAAGCTCTCACGCAGAATTGGATTGCGCTCCGGATGCGTAATGATCGGCGTCATCCCGGCATTCCCCAGCGCCATAAATGAATCGTTGGTCTGCTGCGGGATGCTGAAATTACTGAACTCGACCAGCAGATAGCGCGTGCCTTCGATCACATACCGCGTCGGGTGCGTGACCGCATCCTGAATATTTTCATAGGACAAGTGAAAGTCGCATCCCAGGCTGAGCTTGGGCGCGTCGCCCACGCGTTTTTGCAATTGAGCAAGAAGCCCTTGCAGATAGTCGCGGTCGTAGTGCCAGCGGTCGTTCGCATGCGGCGTCGCGACCATGTGGGTGATACCGTCCGCCGCAGCCGCGTGGCACATGGCGACCGATACGTCCCAGGACTTCGGTCCGTCGTCTACTTCCGGAAGAATGTGCGAATGTATGTCGACCACTGTTGTAGCAACACCAGCACGCCCGCGGTGTTTCGCTGATTTGATTTAAGCAGATTCAATCATGTTCTGGAAGGGCACGAGAGTGGAATGAGGCGAATCAATCGACTGCGAAAGGGAATGGCGTGATTGTGGAAGAGCAACTCTTCAGGGCCGCTTGAAGCGGGATCACAGAAGAGACGAGTTTAGCCGCTGAGGCCGCTGGATGATACTCTCATCGAGAAATTCATGAACCCGCCTCCACTTGCCCTTTCAACCCTCGCAGGAGTAATCCTGTGCTGGATTTTCTTCGCTTGTATCTTTCTGGTTCGCAAGGGCTCGCCCAAGTCTCCTGACGCCAAGCGCGACAAGCGCGCCAGCATCGGGATCTTCCTGCAAATGGTCGGATACTTCCTTGTCTTCTTCCAGCCGCCCCATCGGCCCTTCCTGCCTCCGGTCGCCGCGCTCTCGGGAATCGCCGGGGTTCTCTTTACAGTCTTTACCGTCGGTATCGCTGTCGCCTCAGTATGGCTCGTCGCAGCTTCGGTCCGAACCCTCGGAAAGCAATGGGCGATGCGCGCCCGCCTGGTCGAAGATCACAAGCTGATCACGGTTGGCCCATATGCTTACATCCGCAACCCGATCTACACGGGAATGCTCGGTATGCTGATCGCGACTGGCCTGGCCACCGAACACTGGCTCGGTTTGATGATCGCGATTTTCGTATTCGGAGCGGGGCTGATCATCCGCGTCCGTGTCGAAGAAAAACTTCTCCGCGACCAGTTCGGAGCTGAGTTCGATGAATATGCCATGCGCGTGCCGGCGGTGATTCCCGGAATTTACTGAGGTTCCGGTAGTTGGATTGGCACGTTCCGCAGGTCCGCGCTTTACAGCGGACTGAGGAATCCCGTGCTGCGGCATCCAACTACGCCCCATCGGAAAGGCTGATGTCGTCCGATGACCAAGCACAGCGGGCAGTCAACTCACCAAATTGTCGGAACAGCCCGCGACTTGCGAATCTCGCGGTCGGCAGTGAGCAGGGAGTGTCTTCGATAAGCGCGGTGGCACCGATAATGCGATCTGACGGGTTCTTTGGATAAGTCGTAGGCAATTTTAGGCCTGGAGCGCGATATTCACCGTGATCGGGTCAGGATCGCGACTAACTTTTCCCATACCGCTCGCGAATAAACTCCGCAATTCCCGCATACGCCTTCGTCAGCGTTCTCTCGTCCGGCAAAAAAACAATCCTGAAATGCTGCGTCCCCGGCTTCTGCCCGAAGCCTGACCCATGCACAACCATTACATGCTTCTGCCGGATCAACTCCTTCACGAAGACCTCATCGCTTTCTGGAATGTCAATTCGCGGGAAGGCATAAAACGCGCCGCGCGGCGCAACGCAACTCACCCTCGGAGTTTCCTCGCACCACTTCTGCGTCAAATCCCGGCGCGAGCGCAGCTTGCGCTTCACTTCCACAAGATGGTCCTGCGGGCCCTCCAGCGCCGGCTTGATCGCATACTGTTCCGGATGGTTCGCGCACAAGCGCGCCCGCAGCAACCGATGCACGCCCTCGGTGTACGACTTCACAGCAGCCGCGTCGCCCGAAACGATGCCCCATCCGATGCGCCATCCAGGAACAAAATAATTTTTCGACATCCCGCCGAACGTCACGCAGGGCACATCGGGCGCGACAGAGCCGAAGGCAATGTGCGGCGTGTCGTTTCCCTGAGAATCGAAATCGAGAATCAGCTTGTCGTAGATTTCATCCGAGAAAACAATCAGGTTATGCCGCCGCGCCAACTCCGCGATTTGTTCGAGCATTTGCCGCGTGCATAGCGACCCGGTCGGATTATTCGGATTGATCAGCACAATCCCGCGCGTCCGCGGCGTGATCTTCCGCTCGATGTCCGCCAACTCCGGCTGCCAGGCGTCTTCTTCGTTCAGGTCGTACGCATTCAGCCCGATTCCCAGCTTGCACAGCACCGCCGAATACAGCGGATAATCCGGCCTCGGCGTGAGCACGTCCTCTCCGGCGTTCACCAAGGCAGAAAGGCAAAGATCCACCGTCTCGCTGACGCCTGAAGTCACGAAAACATCGCGCATCGTCGTGATGCCCTTGCGTGCTGCCTCGCCGCGAATGGCGTCGAGCGCCTCG
>DATAUY010000037.1:0-3193 GCA_036268025.1 Candidatus Sulfotelmatobacter sp.
ATAAGCCCGATTCGGGGTTCAGTTCATCGGATGTGAGGCTCAACGGGACCCAAAGAAGTGCCTGATCGAGGTGCCCTGTCTCCTGCGGAAACTCGAAGCTGCGCGGCATGACCCCGATGATCGCGTAGGACTTGCGATCCAGCACAATCGTACTGCCGAGTACATGTGGGTCACGATGGTATCGGCTGAGCCACAACGCGTAACTGATAACGGCCAGCGTCTGATGAGAATTCTCTTCCTGGCTGTCGAAGACCCGTCCCAAAATGGGTTGGATGCCGAGCGTCGGAAATACACTGGAGCTTAATCGCGCAGCAGGAATTTCCGCTGGCTGACCTCCATAGTTGGTGTCTCCTGAAAGCTCAAAATGAGCCGGGGCATCAGCTCCCATGGATGAAAAAGCGTCTGACGCGTTCGCATAGGTGGCAATCTCAACGGCAGTTACACTGATGCCAGAACCATTTCCCAGATGATCCCCTAATGTTACGAGACGGTCTGCATCCTTGAATGGCAGAGGTCGCAGCAGGATGCCTTCTACCAAAGAGAAGATCGCAGTGCTGGCGCCGATGCCAAGGGCGAGCGTAAAAATCACGGTGAGACTGAAGACGGGAGTCTTTCGCAGTTGGCGAACGGCGAATCGGAAAGTGCGTGCGTGCGCGAACATTTATCCCTCCGGGCTGCCTGGATCTCAATAAGCAATTAGTGCTGGCTTTCGCGATGTTTTTCGAGCTTTTTTGCTGGGGTTCCGGTCGAGTCACCCTCAACCCGGACATAACCCCAAAAATCGGATTACTTCCTGAAAGCGCGTATGATCCCAGCGCTTATGTCCCGCAGAAAGTTTGGGTAACGCTTTCTTCAGGGCTGGCAGGCATGCCAAACCGCTCCCAGCCTGGTCTGTCCTCGTATGGCCGTGACACGACATCCAAGAGTTCTTCAAATGGCTGAAAGTCCTGCCGCTCGACGGCTGCGTTGAGCGCGGCCTCGACGAGGTGGTTACGAGGGATGAATGCAGGATTGACCTTACGCATTGCTGTCGTGCGGTCCTCCCACGAAACCCGCTCTTCCTCCAATCGCTCGCGCCATCGGCTAGCCCACGAGTCATAAGCGCCAGGGTCGGTGAAAAGCCCGCGTATTTCCGAGTCATATCCGGGGCCGGCTGCGGCTTCGCAGAGTCGACGAAAAGTCAGGGTAAAATCGGCGCAATTGGCGGTCATGCGATCCAACAAGTCCTGAACCAGGGTCGCGTCGCCCTCCCGTTCAGTGAGGAGGCCCAGCTTGCGGCGCAGGCCAGCGAGTCGAGAGATCTCATACACCCCGGGAAAGGCGGCGAGTGCCTCGTTGGCGGAAGCTAGCGCGGTTTCTTCGCTTGCTTCCTCCTGCACTAGAACGGGGAGCACCGCTTCGGCAAGCCGCGTCAGGTTCCAGAATGCGACTCGGGGCTGATTGCCGTAGGCGTAGCGCCCATGATGGTCAATCGAGCTGAACACCGTGGCCGGATCGTATGCTTCCATAAATGCGCAGGGACCGTAATCGATTGTCTCCCCCGAAATGGATGTATTGTCGGTGTTCATGACGCCATGGATGAAACCGATGAGCATCCACTGCGCGACCAGTTTCGCTTGTCGTGCGATCACTGCGTCCAGCAGAGCACGGTACGGATTCCGCGCCTGCGCCGCGTTAGGGTAGTGCCGTGCGATCGAATAGTCAGCCAGTATACGAACGCCTTCCGTGTCGCACCGAGCTGCGAAGTACTCGAAGGTGCCCACGCGAAGGTGGCTTGCCGCCACCCGGGTGAGAACAGCGCCAGGCAAGACTCGTTCTCGCAGTACTCGTTCGCCGGTTGTTACTGCCGCCAGAGCCCGGGTAGTAGGCACACCGAGCGCCGACATGGCTTCGCTTACGATGTATTCGCGCAAGACTGGACCAAGTGCGGCTCGACCATCGCCGCCGCGGGAAAACGGAGTAGGTCCGGAGCCTTTAAGTTGAATGTCGTAGCGTATGCCGTCACGTGCCGTCACCTCGCCCAGCAGGTTGGCGCGGCCATCCCCGAGTTGAGGTACGAAATGCCCGAACTGGTGCCCGGCATAAGCAATAGCCAGAGGCTGGGATCCCTCGCCGACGCGATTGCCGGATAGTATCTCTACGCCTTGCTTGCTTGCCAGCGCCTCTGGATCTAGCCCCAAGGCCTGGGCCAGGTCAACATTTGCCTTGACCAAGTGGGGCCCTGCAACCGGTAAAGGGTCCAACCGGGAGTAGAAACGCTCCGGCAGTTGCACGTAGGTGTTTTCGAAGTTGAATCGCAGTCCGTGGCGATCGGAGATAGTGGTTGCAGGGGGTGCAATCGCTGAACGATCCATTGAGCTCATGATCTATTTTAGCCGTGCGCGTTTTTCGCGCTCGTCTCAAGTACACGGACGACCCTGCGTGCAGCCAGCCATAAGCTTGGAGGTCCGGTATCATTGTCCGCATATTCCGCGAGGCCGGCGCGTCACCGCGGACTCGGAGACATGGAAATCGGGGTTATGTCCTGTTTGGCCACCATTTAGACATTATCGAAAAAAGGTCAATGCCGAGAGCTTGATAGGTGGCAATATACACGCGAGCATTCTGCGCGGCATTTTTGCCGTTCTCGGTCCTGATGATTCGTACGTGGACAAATGGATGGAGTAAAAAAACGCGGACCGTTTTGCTCCATGGGCCAGATTGCGGAATTCGCCTGTTCGGTCCCTGCAAGCTGGCATTGTTCAGCGTCTGAACGGTTTACCTGTCACTCGTTGGCAACCGCTCAATGCCCTCATTGAACATGATGTGCGCGGGTAAAAACTTTACGCGAGGCGAAAGCGGAGGTTCGACGAATTTCACTAATGCGCAGCAATCTGCTTTCCATCCTTCATCACGAAGTCAACACGCTCCAGTTGTCGAATGTTGTTTAAGGGATCTCCTGGAACAGCGATGATATCCGCGAGTTTTCCAGCGGTGATAGAACCGAGTTGGTCTTTCATTCCAAGCAGTTCTGCCGCGACACTGGTTCCGCTCTTGATAGCTTGGATCGGTTCCATGCCGAGATCGACCATCAAGCCAAACTGTTGCGCCGGGTTTGCGGAGTGCCAGTCAGTACCCTCGAGCGATATGGCACCTGCATCCGTACCGAAGGCGATTTTCACTTGCTCTTTCATTGCACGCTGAAAAGTTGAAA
>DATAUY010000038.1:0-9086 GCA_036268025.1 Candidatus Sulfotelmatobacter sp.
AGTAGCCAGTAGCCAGTTGCCAGCGCCCAGTTGCCAGTCGGACGCGCAGGAGTGAAGCCACCCAACATGCGGTCTGAGGAACAATGGCGATCGGTTCTAGACGCCGAACTGAAACGGTGGAAGGCAAAATCGTGCGCGGAACTGGTCACAGCATTGGCGGAAGAACAAAGCTACGAAATCAAGTTTGAAGGCAATACATACCAAGTTGAAGTTCAACTGCTAGAAAATACCGACCGTTATATTCATGTGGCCGTGGCGGTTGATGATGGCAGTATACCGGCTTCGTTTCGCCCTTTGAGTTCTAGTTTCGTTTGCAATAAGTAGAATGCGCTTTCGCCGCAGCGAGCCCACATCCTGGTCGATGCAACCGCCAAACGAATCCGCGTCGAACGACTCTGGCCTGATTCGCGGCATGGGCCTGTGGAGCGCCACCGCCCTCAACATGATCGACATGATCGGGGTGGGGCCGTTCATCACCATGCCGCTGGTGCTGGGCGCGATGGGCGGTCCGCAGGCCTTGCTGGGTTGGATTGCGGGTGCTCTGCTCGCAGTCTGTGACGGTCTGGTCACGGCGGAGTTGGGTGCGGCACTGCCCAGTTCCGGCGGATCGTATCGCTATCTTCGGGAAATCTACGGGTCGCAAAAGTGGGGCAAGCTCATCTCGTTTCTGTTCATCTGGCAGATATCTTTTTCAGCGCCTCTCTCCATCGCTACCGGATGCATTGGGCTGGCCGGATATGCAGCCTACTACTGGCCGTACCTTCAAACCGTGTATGCGCACCATGAGTCGGCGCTGCACATCCCGTGGGCCGGTCCATTGCAAGTGAATTGGATCGTCACTCCGGGAACAGGACTTGCGATCATCATATGTTTCTTTACAGTGTTGCTGCTCTATCGGCGCATCACAGTAATCAGCCGGCTTTCAAAGGTGCTGTGGTTCGGCGTAATAGGAACGATCGGCTGGATCATCTTCGCCGGCCTTACGCACTTCAATGCCGCGCTGGCATTCGATTTCCCACCTGGAGCCTTCACGCTTTCGCGTCAATTCTTTGTGGGGCTGGGCGGAGCAATGCTGGTCGCAACCTACGATTATTGGGGTTACTACAACGTGGCGTTTATCGGCGACGAAATCGAAGAGCCGGAAAAGAATATTCCGCGAGCATTGTTGCTTTCCATTCTGCTGGTGGCCTGTCTATATCTATTGATGAATGTGTCCATTCTGGCTGTGGTGCCATGGCGTGAATTGGTACACGCAGGGCAGAACAACAGCGGTTTGTATGTTGTGTCGTTATTCATGCAGAAAGTTTATGGGACGTGGGCGGCGCGGCTGGTGACTGGGCTGGTTATTGTAACCGCTTTCGCTTCCGTCTTCTCGCTGATGCTGGGCTATTCGCGGGTGCCGTTCGCGGCGGCGAGAGACGGCAATTACTTCAAAGCTTTTGCCCGGATCCATCCCACGCATCGCTTCCCTCATATTTCTCTGCTGGCTCTGGGAGTGGTCGCGGCAGCCTTCTGTTTTTTGCGGCTGAAGGATGCGATCGCAGCACTGGTAGTAATCCGGCTGATTCTGCAATTTCTTGTGCAGGCTGTGGGAGTGGTCGTCCTGCGCGTCCGGCAGCCGGAGTTGAAGCGGCCTTTTCGCATGTGGCTTTACCCGTTACCGGCGGTACTGGCGTGCGCCGGATTCCTCTTCATACTGTTCAATCGGGAGAACTGGCAGAAGGAAATGCGCTACGCGGCGATCATTCTGCTGACCGGGATCATCATCTACATGATTCGCGCGTGGAGGCAGTCGGCCTGGCCGTTTAGCGAACGTCTGGAAAAAGCTTAAACCACGAAGAACACGAAGGCTCGCGAAGGGTGAAGAGATTGCTTGGCTGATCAGATTCGAGTTCCGGTGATTGGAAATCCGCGCGCCGACGTTGCATGGGCGCCGCTGCGGGAACCGCTATTCCGCTCGCTCTGGATCGCAGCCGTTGTTTCGTACACCGGAACCTGGATGCAGAATGTGGGCGCCGGCTGGTTGATGACACAACTCACCACCGATCCGCTCATGGTGAGCCTGGTACAGGCGGCGGCTGCAATTCCTGTGTTTCTCGTCGTTCTTCCCGCAGGTGCGCTGGCCGACATCTTCGACCGCCGACGGCTCCTGATCTGCACGCAGAGCTGGATGGTCGTAGCTGCTCTGGCGCTGGGAGTGCTGACGCTGTTTCATGCAGTCAGTCCGTGGATGTTGCTGGCCTTCACGTTCATCATGGGGCTCGGCGCGGTGACAAACGATCCCGCATGGCAGGCGATTACGCCTGACGTTGTTTCGGCGCAACGACACGCTTCGGCGGTCGCGCTAAACTCGGCGGGATTTAATGTGGCGCGGGCAGTGGGCCCGGCATTGGGCGGATTTGTCGTGGAAGCAGCAGGAGCGGGGTGGTCATTCCTGTTGAACGGAGCGTCCTTTCTCGGAGTGATTTTCTTTTTGTACCGCTGGAAGCGGGCGTCTCGTGAACCGCTGCCAACACGGGGCGTCAGCCAGGCGATCGGCGAAGGATTCCGTCACGTGCGCGGAGCGCCGCAGGTGAAATCGGTGTTGATTCGCACGGGAGCGTTCAGCTTCGGCGCAGCTTCTCTGCTCGCCTTGCTGCCGGTGGTTTGTCAGCCGCACGGTGCGCAAGGATATGGCTTCCTGCTGACCTGCTTTGGAGTAGGCGCTCTCGCGGGAGCGGCACTGCTGCCTCGACTGCGCTTGCAGTTTTCGGTTGACGGCCTTGTGGTTGGCTCAACTCTTGTCTTTGCGGTCATGACCTTTCTGACCGGACAAGTCCATGTATTTGAGTGGCTGTGTCTGGTATTGTTTACCGCGGGAGCGGCCTGGATAGGCATTCTAGCCTGCTTCAATGTCGTGGCACAGACCATGTGCCCATCGTGGATGAGGGCGCGAGCACTCTCCATGTACCTGCTGGTGCTGCAAGGTGGAATGGCAATCGGCAGCGCCGTATGGGGAGCAATCGCGTCCCGGCAAGGAGTTCCCGCAGCGCTGGCATGGTCGGCGCTTGCCATGATCGCGGGCCTCGGAACGATCCGGCGTCACAGGCTGACTGGAGCAGAGTTGCCAATGACTCCGGCGGTGATGAGCGATTAGATGAATGAGGGGGAAGTATGTGTAGGAAAATGAAAATAGCTGCGTGGGGCTTGTTGCTGCTGACCATAGCAGCCGCCGCGCAGACCAGCAAGCCGAAAGAAGAACATCGTACGATTCAGATGTTGCTAGACAGCTCGGTCAGCAATTTTGAGCACGAATTCATTCCGGCCTGCGAGGCAATGCCCGAGGACAAGTACAACTTCGCTCCGACCAACGGCGAGTTCAAAGGCGTCCGGACATTTGGCGAGCAGATCAAACACGTCGCAGCAGTCAATTATGAACTGGGGGCTGCGATCCTGGAGCAGAAGCCTCCGGTGGACATTGGGGATGAATCAGGCCCGGCATCCGTCCAGACCAAGGCTGACATTCTCAAGTATTTGACGGATTCGTTCGAGTACGTTCACAAAGCAATCGCAACCATCAACGAAAACAACGTGACTGGCACGGTTCGCAGCCCATTTGGCGAGGGCGCGGTGTCACGGCTGGGACTGGCAACTTCAGTGTCGGCGCATGGATTCGACCACTACGGCCAGATGGTGGTATATCTGCGAATGAACGGAATCATTCCGCCCGCGAGCAAGCAGTAGGTCCGGTCGCGCGGAAGAATTTTCCTTCCCGCACTCATGTCGATCGACTGGCAAACCTTTTGGCTGACGCTGCAACTGGCGGCAACTGTCTCCGTCGTATTACTTTTTCTCGGATTGCCGATCGCCTATTGGATTGCCTTCTCCCGCTGGCACTGGAAATTTCTGGTCGAAGCCGTTGTAGCCTTGCCGATTGTGCTGCCGCCTACCGTTCTGGGATTCTACGTTCTCGTCGCGCTCGGTCCTCGCAGTCCTCTCGGACGCTGGTGGATTGCTCTGACCGGCCACACCCTCGCCTTCACGTTCAGCGGGCTTGTCATCGGATCGATTCTGTATAGCTTGCCCTTCGCGGTACAGCCGTTCGCCGCATCGTTTGCAGGAGTTGATCGGAGACTGATTGCTGCCTCCGCGACGCTGGGCGCATCGCCGCTGCGAACCTTCTTTCGCGTCATCGCTCCGCTTTCCTTGCCTGGCCTTGTAACGGGTTTCGCGCTCTCGTTCGCCCACACCATGGGTGAATTCGGCGTCGTGCTGATGGTAGGGGGGAATATTCCCGGCGTGACTCGCACAGTTTCCATCGACATCTACGACCGCGTACAGGCGACGGATTATGCCGGCGCAAACCAGACGGCCCTGTTGCTTCTTGTACTGTGCTTTGGGCTTTTGAGCCTCGTCTATGCGCTGAATCGCAAAACGTGGCTCGTCCATCCCGTAAAATAGGCGCGATGAGCGACTCGCGGGCCTTCGTTGACAGTACGACAAATCCAGCTTCCCGGCGCGACCGCTCTCAATCCGCTCTGCAAGGCAATTTTCGAAAACGAAACGCGGACTTTATCCTGGACGTGGCCTTCAAAGCTTCGGCCGGCTTCACAATCCTGTTTGGCGCATCGGGAGCGGGAAAGACCACGCTGCTCGACTGTGTTGCGGGACTCGCACAACTTGAGTCGGGACGAATTGCTGTCGGCGGACGAGTTCTCTTCGATTCTGCTTCAGGCATCGACGTGCCAACCGCAAAGCGGAGGGCCGGTTATGTTTTTCAGACCCTGGCGCTGTTTCCCCACCTGAGTGTCGAACAAAATGTGGCGTACGGCCTGAATCATCTTCCGCACGCGGAGCGAGCGAGCGAGGTAAGCAGGATTCTTCGGGCCTTCCGGATTTCTCATTTGTCTGAGCGTCCTGCCCGCGAGATTTCCGGCGGAGAGAGCCAGCGCGTGGCACTCGCCCGTACGCTGGTCACCGATCCTGAAGTACTTCTGCTCGATGAACCGCTGGCGGCGCTCGATGCGCCGACAAAAGCCCATATCCTCGAAGACCTGCGCGAATGGAACCGGGAACACAATATTCCGATACTCTACGTCACACACAGCCGCGAAGAGGTTTTCGCTCTCGGTGAGGTTGTCATCGTGCTCGATGCCGGGAGAATCATTGCGCAAGGCACGCCTCATGAAGTCATGACTGCGCCAATGCAGGAGACTGTGGCTCAACTCGCCGGCTTTGAGAATATTTTTGACGCGGTTGTGGAAGCAGTTCGCCCTGAACGCGGCACGATGACGTGCAGCATCGCTGGAGACAGTGGCCCGCTGGTACTGGAAACGCCATTAGTGCGCGGCGGAGTTGGGGCGGCATTTCGGATCGGAATTCGCGCTGGAGACATCTTGCTGGCGGCATCGCCACCGATCGGACTGAGCGCGCGTAACGTGATTCCGGGCCGAATACAATCGCTGGAGCAACGCGATGTAATCGTTACCGCAAGGGTGAAATGCCGCGTTGAAATGCAGGCGCACCTCACGCTGGCAGCCCGAGATTCGCTCGACCTTTCCGCTGGCCGCGAAGTCTGGCTAGTAATCAAGACTCATTCGTGCCACCTCATGCAAAGATGACAAGCAACGCCGCGGCGCATGCGGAGATTCTGCGCGCCTCGGCACTGCTCCATTTTAAGTAATCAAGCTGCATTTCTGATCGGCTGCACAGTTTTCTCACTCGTAGGAATTTGCTTTGCACCCGAGGAAGCCCCGCCCATTGCCGCGAGCCATCCTAGAAAGACGGACAGAAAGCCGGCCCATCCGAGCCCCGAAACTACATCCAGGAAGTACGGATTGTGTGGCGACGCAGTGGTCGTCGTAGCAATCCCGTTACCACCGACAACAATGATGATGAGGGCAGCGACGAGAGTAAGACCGAACATCGCCATGCCGTGAAGCACTCCGTCATGGCGATTGGTTACCGCCGCCAGCCTACCGGTTTCACGCCCTGCAACATACATCGCGATGATCGTCAGTACGATCGCCCAGATACTCATCCCGAGGCCCATTCCAGTAATCGGATGGGCAGCTTCCGGGCTAGCGGAGCTGGCAAAAATAGCCACTCCCAGCAAGCCGAACACCGACCAGATACCGACAAATGTGAATACTCCGGCCCAGATTGCTCCCCAGTCTATCCGGGAGCGGATGATGGCCGTAGGTTGATTTTCAAATGTTATCGCTGCCATAAAATCCTCCTCATTAGCTTGGATGGCTGGAGGCTGGGAGCGGTTTGCTGTCGAGTGGATTACTAATTGATAATACTATCGTGTCACGATATAATATCGCGTAAGCGCAAGCTCGCTTTATTTATTTTGACGAGTAACGGCATCAAGGACCTGTTCGTCCTCCATTTTGATCACGGCGACCCACTGTCCCTTGTGCTCCTCGGAGAAGACAATATGCCCGCCCAGGATGTGTGCCGCCGCTCCCGGCGGCAAGTCACGATGGTAGCCGAAAAACCGGCGCTTCAGATCTGTCCACGTTCTGGCGCTGTCAAGCAGAGGACGCGCAGGCTCGTATTTGGTTGAAAAGACGAGCGCCACTTCGAAGTGCGAACGAAATTCCGCTGCGGAAAGCACCTGTTCCAAAGAAAAATCCTCGATACGCACCACCTGCACCGGCCGTGTCACATAACCGAGCCAGGGACGCGCCAGTTCGTCCGATGCCGGCCACGCAGTGAGAACGTGCGCCATAGGATAGCGCGCTTCGAGAAATCGTTCGGCATCTTCATGCAGGCGCACATAGTCTGCGTAGTTAAGATTGTCTTCCGGCGCGAATGAATAGGGAGGATTCCAGAACCAGGCAAGCACGAAGGCAGCGGCAAATACTCCGACAGCAACTTTCCAATAGCGCAGCCTTCGGCGCAGTGTTGACATCACCAGAATGATCAGTAACGGAACGGCCGTCAGCATGTATCGGGCGAGGACCGCGCCACCGATCAGCGCCATCACGACTACATAAGCTGCGATCACCACGAAGAAGGCAGTCTGCACAGAGACATCAATGCGTCGTCTCTCGCCTTCGCCATCATGCAAAGGACGCAGGGACATCGCAAGCAACATGGCAAGGGTCAGCAACCAAAGATGCAGATATCCGAAGGCTTGCCAGAGGCGCAGTGCCAGCGCCAGGAGAAAGCGTAATGGGTTGAGCGTGGACGCCACGTTGTAGCGAAAGAATTCTGGATTGCCGAAGACATATCCGGTGTGGGCATAGTGATATGCATACCAGGCGGCCAGTGGCAAGACAGAAATCGATAAGGCGAAGGCACGTTGCGGCGAGCCGCGGTCTTTGGCAGGTAAGATCGCATGTGAGATTTTCCGCCAAACACCTCGTTTCGGAAGGACAAGGCGCAAGAATTCCAGGGCGACCAGCGCCATGGGCGCGAGAATGGCCGTTTCTTTTGCGAGTGCCGCAAGAGAAAACCAGATCGCGACCGCAAGAGGCTTATCTTCGAGGTAAGCAAGAAGTCCCCAGAAGCTAAGCCCGGCTGCGGCCAGATCCACTTGTGCCAATGAACTCTGGGCGAAAAACACCGGATAGAGCGCAGTGCAACCTGTTGCCGCTATTGCGACCTCAGTATTGGCGACGCGCTCAGCGAGACGAAAAACTCCCAGCAGCGAAAACGCCGCGATCATCAACATGGCGGAGCGAGTCACGATGGGAGTGTAGCCAGCGAATCTCCACCACAGCGCAAGCCACGCCATTACGAGCGGAGGGTGGGCATTTGAAACGGTCGTATGCGGAATCAGGCTGCCGCTCAGCAGAAGATCGCGCGCTGCGGGCACATAGTATCCGGCTTCATCCCAGAAGTAGGGCAAGTGAAGCAGCGGCAGATGCAGAAGAAAAACCGCGACAAATATCGCCGCGAACACCAGTCCGGGGTGGAGGCTTGTGCGCATGCAAGTATTGCAGCAGTGGCAGAGACGTTGAACGCAACCGCCGTACGATCTAGTGAACTGGTCCGGTAGGCGCCATGCGCGGGTCCAGTTTGATCTCTCCGAACGCACTTTCGTAGCCGACGATGTTTTGCTGAAGAAGTCCCAACAGCGCCTTGGCCTGCTGCGGGCTTAAATAGATTCCTTGAAAATTCTTGATTTCTACATGTGTTTCGGTTTGCTGTTGCAACGTTCCAAAGACGAGGAAAAAATCCCAGATATTCACTCGCATCTGAACGCTATTGGCGTAATTCTCACGATAGCTCGGGTCGTTCGTTAGCTTGACATTGGGCTGAGCCGGATTATTCATAGGAGGAGAGTGTAAACGATCGCATTGCGGGTCTTCTCTACTCCTCATGCGAAGGGACCGACGCGAAGGCGGACGCTGACAAAAACTGTCAGCCGAGTGTTGGTTTACGTCTCCCTCGAAGGGGCCATTACTTGAAAACAACAGCATGGTTCCGTCATCCTGATATTGATAACTAAGGACTTATCTCAAATTCCGAGGTTACTTTGGGAAGTACCTTGTGGTGCATAAAGTGCGATAGAGTTTATGTTCCTCCCGTGCATACCGGGATTGTGGCGGCTATCCTATGACCCAACAGAACGATCAGACGATGATGGAAGAAGTAGTTCTTCCTGAACACCTGCTCCCGCTGGGAACGGTGTTGGGACAGGGAGTGTCGGCGTTGGATCTCTGCATGGTCCTGGCCAAGATTTTCCGCGTGCAATACACCGAGGTCGCGTTGCTGCGCCTCGAGGAAGGCCTGCTGCGGTTCGTTTTTCCGGAACACTTGCGCACGACCGGATCGATTCCTCTTTCCAGCAAAGCCGTGGCTGCGCATACTGCGTTGAGCAAAAAGGCGGAAATTTTCAACAACTTTGCCCGCGTGAAGCATGCGAGCATTTTTGAAACGATCAAGCCGGAACTGAGCGGCGTCGAAGAACCATCGGCCCCGGCGCCGATTCAGAAGCTGATGTCGGTGCCGATCATGGATCGCGATTCGGCTGTGGTGGGCGTAATTCAGATTTCGCGCAAGGGGCTCGATCCGCGGTTCGCGCAGGACTTTAGCCGCGAAGATTTGCATGATCTGGAAGTAGCCGCGGGATTGTTGGCTACTGCTCCGGC
>DATAUY010000039.1:0-12960 GCA_036268025.1 Candidatus Sulfotelmatobacter sp.
GGATGGCTCACTCGCGCCGCCGCGAGTTTCTCGAGTTGGTGGGACAAATGGATTATCGACGGCATCGGCGTCAACGGTCCGCCGATCATCGCGCGCATGCTAAGTTATCCGGCGCGCTTGTTGGAGTGGGGCCTGGTGCAATGGTATGCCCTGGTCATGACCGCGGGGCTGGTAGGGTTCATATTTTATTACGTGTATCACTAAAGCAGCTGTTAGCTCTTAGCTTCTAGCCAGAACCACAGGCGAAGAGTTTCGAGCTAAAAGCTAAGAGCTAAAGGCTAAGAGCTTTCATGCAATCTCACATTCTCTCCATCATCCTCTTCACGCCGCTGCTGGGCGCGATCCTGCTTTTGTTCGTCCCCAAGGAGAACAAAGACGCCGTCCGCTGGATCGCCAACATCTTTTCTCTTGGTGGATTCCTGATCTCGCTGCCGCTCGTGCCCTGGTTCTGGGACAAGCGCTTCGAGCCCGGCTTCAAATTCATGGAGGGAGCTGCCAACAACTGGATTCCCTCCATCGGCGCAGGCTACGTCCTCGGCATCGACGGCATTTCCTTCCTGCTCATCATGCTGACCACGCTGCTGGGCTGGATCTCGATCCTTTCCTCCTGGACCGCCATCGAGAACCGCGTGAAGGAGTACTACATCTGGTTTCTGGTTTTGCAGACGGGCATGCTGGGCGTCTTCATGTCGCTCGACTTCTTCCTCTTCTTCGTTTTCTGGGAAGCGATGCTCGTGCCGATGTATTTACTGATCGGCATCTGGGGCGGCCCGCGCAAGCTCTATGCCGCGATCAAGTTCTTCCTCTATACGCTGGCCGGTTCGGTGCTGATGCTGCTCGGCATCCTGTTCTTGTACTTCCACCATCAGCACGTCACCGGCGTCTATACGTTCGCTCTGGACGCGCTCTACCAGACTGCGCCGAAAATTTATTCCGACTACGGCCCTTACGCCGCCACGCTGCTTTTTCTGAGTTTCTTTTTTGCCTTCGCTATCAAGGTCCCGATGTTCCCCTTCCACACGTGGTTGCCTGACGCGCACGTGGAAGCTCCAACCGCAGGCTCGGTGATTCTGGCCGGCGTTCTGCTAAAGATGGGAACTTACGGCTTCATCCGCTTCTCGCTTCCCTTCTTCCCCAACGTCTTGTCGAATCCCGCGACATTCCTCGGTATGACAGTCCGCGGATGGATGATCTTCCTCTCCATTGTCGGCATTCTCTATGGCGCGCTCGTGTCACTCATGCAGAAGGACATGAAGAAGCTCGTAGCCTACTCTTCAGTCAGCCACCTCGGCTTCTGCACCCTGGGAATTTTCGTCCTTACTCCGCTTGGTCTTAGCGGATCGGTCTTGCAGCAGATCAATCACGGAATCTCGACTGGCGCGCTGTTCCTGATCGTCGGCATTCTCTATGAGCGCCGCCACACGCGCGAAATCTCCGAATACGGCGGCATTTCGAACGTGATGCCCGTCTACGCGACCATTACGATGATTATGTTTCTGTCGTCGATGGGGCTGCCGCTGCTCAACGGATTCGTCGGCGAGTTCACCATCCTGCAGGGCACATTCATGGAAAAATGGCAGTGGGCTGCATGGGCAGTTCCCGGAGTGATTCTCGCCGCGGCTTATCTGCTCTGGCTCTATCAGCGCGTGTTCTTCGGCACGATCACCAATCCGAAGAATGAAAAGCTGCATGACCTGACGCCGCGCGAGGTCCTGACGTTCGTCCCGCTGCTCATCATGGCTTTCTGGATCGGTCTCTATCCCAAACCGTTCATGCAGATTCTCGAGCAGCCGGTCAACCACACTATCGCAATCGTCCGGCCCGATTATCCGCAGCCGCCTGTGACCGCAGCGGCAGTGCAATCGGAGAGTTCTGATGGCGCCGCAACTCAAACTGCTTCACCGATCGCCGCTGATTCTGCCAAGGGAACCCACTAGTGGCCTGGACTGATTATCTCCTCGCGTTGCCGATCACGCTGCTGACGCTGTTTGCGCTTGGCATCCTGCTGATCGATCTCCTGCTCACCCAGGAGAGGAGGTGGTTGAATCCCGTCACTGCATTCGTTGGGGTGCTGTTCTCAGCCGGCGGCGTTTACAAAATTCAGCTCTGGCTCGCTGACAGCCATGCGCCCGGGTCGACCGGCATGTTGCGCACTATGCTGATCGATCGTTACGCGATCTATTTTTTCTATCTGTTCCTCGCGGCTACGGCGATTGCCATTCTGATGTCCGTGCGCTACCTCGAAATCGAGCACGAAAATCACGGCGAATACTATGCGCTGATGCTGCTCTCGGTGGCCGGCATGATGTGTATGGCCGGCGGCTTTGACATCGTCCTTATCTTCATCGGCCTCGAACTGATGGCGATGTCCACCTACGTTCTCGTCGGATTCCTGCGCCGCGACCGCCGCTCCAACGAGGCCGCGCTGAAATATTTCCTGCTCGGAGCATTTTCCTCCGGCATCTTCGCCTACGGACTGTCGCTCTTCTATGGCCTTGCCGGAAGCACGAACCTCGCCGTAATCAATCACGAAATTGCGCGGCGCTTCGCTGACCCGCAGTACAAGCCCGTAGTCATCATCGCGCTCATCACGACGCTCACGGGCCTGCTGTTCAAGATCGCCGCCGTCCCCTTCCACCAATGGGCGCCTGACGCCTACGAAGGCGCGCCTACGAGCATCACCGGCTTCATGTCCGTCGCAGTGAAGGCTGCGGGATGGGCGATGATGCTTCGCATCCTCATCGTCGGGCTCATGCCGCTGCGCGCGATCTGGGCTCCGATGCTGGTCTTCGTCGCCATCGCAACTATGACCGGCGGCAACCTCGCGGCACTCACGCAGACGAATACCAAGCGCCTGCTTGCCTATTCTTCGATCTCTCACGTTGGCTATATGCTGCTCGGCCTGGTCGCGGGAACTGCCACCGAACTGAATGCCGACGGGCTGAAGGGCATCCTGATTTATCTGCTCGTCTATACATTCATGAATCTCGGCGCTTTCGGCGTGATCACTGCTCTGCGCCACCGCCATGTGATCGGCGACGAACTCGACGATCTCGACGGGCTCTACTCTCGCGCTCCGGTCGAAGCCGTGTTGATGCTGGTCTTCCTGCTTTCGCTTGCCGGAATCCCGCCGCTCGCCGGATTCTGGGGCAAATATTTCATCTTCCTCAGCCTGATCGAAAGCGGCCATTACGTGCTCGCCGGGCTCGGCGTGATCTACTCAGTCTTCGGCCTCTACTACTATCTGAAGATGGCCAACGCGATGTTCATGCGCCAGCCGGAACATGGCCAAGAAAAGCTGCCGGTCAGCATTTCGATGCGTATCGCGATCGCGGTAACCGGGATTGCCACCCTCTATATTGGCCTGCTCCCCAACAGCTTCATCGAACTTGTGAATTGGGCGCTCGGCCTGTCTCAGGCAGCACCGGTTGCCAAGCTGATCCAGTAGTATTCTGAGGAATCGCCTCAGTCTTGCCCCCTGAATCGACCCTTGGGCGTAGAATCCCGTGATAGTTGCGATCCTTATGTCTCCTGATCCAAAGCAGCCACCTGAAAAGAAAAGCCCGTGGGTACAGGTCGGCCGCTACAGCCAACTCGCCTTCATGCTTCCGGCCGGAACCGTGGCAGGATGGCTCCTCGGCTCACTGCTCGATCGCTGGCTGCACACAAGCTGGATCGCTGCCGTCGGCCTGATCCTCGGCACCACTGGTGGCCTGATCGAACTTATCCGCACAATTTCGCGCGATACGAAATGATGGGACCAGTCAGAACGGGCGCCCCATTTCTCGCGCATTTTGCGCACGAAGCGGGAATTTCGACTTTGATTCCTGGCGACCCTAAAAAAAGGTAGAAAATGAGGGCAGTAGAGCCCACCGCAATGAACATCGAGCCCCATGACGCCTCGGCGCGGTCAGACCCTAACGTGTTCTATGCCAACGCCCTGCCACGCATCCGCAACTTCATGCTGGCCCTCACACCAATCTTCACTGCCGCCGCCTGGTGGAAGTTCGGACGCTGGCCCGCCCTTGGCTTCCTGCTCGGGTGCGCCATCTCTTACCTCAACTTCCATTGGCTGAAGAGCGGCGTCAGCGGCCTCGCAGACCGCGTCACAAATACCGGTAAACCTCAGTCCGGAGCGGGGATCGTCGCCCGCTTCCTGCTGCGCTATGCGTTGTTGGCCGCCGCTGCGTATGCTATATTAACCAGTTTCCCCGCGAGCCTCAGGGGATTGCTTGCGGGGCTGTTTCTTCCCGTCGCGGCCATCATTTGCGAGGCAGGATACGAGTTGTACGCGGGAACGAAGCGCGAACTGTAACCGATCTGAAAACCAGGAGCTAGCAGTTGAAGCTTTTGCATGCCTGAACAACTCTGGTTCACCCACATCCTGAATCATCTTTTGGCAGGTCCCGTCACAGGATTTCTGCGGGCGATCCACGTCGAGCCCAAATATCCATCCGCTCCTATTTCCAACTCGTTCGCGATGGAGCTGCTGGTATTCATCTTTCTTCTCGTTGTTTTTCTGATGCTTCGCTCGCGCCTCTCGGTCGATTCGCCGGGAGGACTGCAACATGCCTTCGAGGGCGTGGAAGGATTCGTCCTCGGCCAAAGCCACGAAATCATCGGGCACCACAGCGAGCCTTACACGGCATTCTTCGCCATCGTTTTCATCTTCATTCTGATCTGTAATCTGATCGGTTTGATTCCCGGCTTCGAGTCGCCGACTGGCGTTCCGGTCGTCCCCCTCGGCTGCGCGATCTGTGCATTCATCTACTACCATGTGCAGGGATTCAAGCACGCCGGCCTGAAGTATCTCCTGCACTTTTTTGGGCCGCCGATGGAGGGAATGCCGCTGGTTGCGCGCATTCTGCTCGCCGCGTTAATGCTGCCGATTGAACTGGTCAGCCACTTCGCGCGTTTGCTCTCGCTCACGGTGCGCCTCTGGGCCAACATTTTCGCCGGTGATCTGATTACGCTGGTCTTCTTTTCCATGATCCCGATCGGCATTCCGATCATCTTCAGCGGACTTCATATCGTCGTCGCGATTCTTCAGGCGTATGTGTTCATGCTGCTCTCGATCATTTACGTGTCGGGCGCGGTGGCGGAAGAGCACTAGTGTGGAAGAGCGGCGCTTTAGCGCCGCGTCAAGCATCAGAGACTTTTCGGGGCTTTAGCCCCAGAGATTTTGTAGCCTCCAGCGTGAGGGCGTCTGCAAGGTATGGCGTCAACCACCCACTGGCGGCAACTTAATAAAGGAGCAACACCAATGCGTACACTTAGCCGTATCTTCATGACCCTATCCGCACTGTGCTTCGCCATGCCGGCGTTCGCGCAAGGCGGAGGCGCCGGCGAAACCAACTGGATCGCCATCACTGCCGGATTCTCTATGGCAATCGCCTCGGCCGTCTGCGGCCTCGCCCAAGGTAAAGCTGTCGCCTCGGCCACCGAGTCGCTTGCCCGGAACCCAGCCGCGCGGCCTGGAATTCAGTTCGCGCTGATTCTCGGACTGGTGCTGATCGAGTCGCTCGCGCTCTACACGCTCGCGATCATCTTCTTGAAGGTGAAGTAGACGCAAACTTTCAATATTGCAAAGTTTAAGGACAAAGCGGGTTCCTCACCGCCGCTTCGCGACGGTTCGGAATGACAAAACAATTGGGAAGGCAAAAAGCCTCCGGCGCTCCGGAGGCTTTTTGTTACCTTGAACATCCTGGGACTCGCGACGCGGCTAAACTTTCCGCCCCCCGCCCCAGTCCTGCCCTTTATTCTGCGGAGCGTGGTTCAGAGCTTCCACCAGCAACCGGCGCAGCTTGTACCTGCTCTCGAGATCGGTGTTCACAATTTCAAATCCGACTTCGTTCACGCGCGCCCTGCGCAATAAAACATGCGCACGAATCTTCGATCGCATACCGAGAGAAATTTCCAGGTCCGCTTCGCTGCCGATGCGGAGGTTGTCTTCCTTCGTTCCCATTCCACCGCCCAGGCTGAGTTCGCGGATCTGAATCTTCGACTTGCCCCAGGAACTGCCCAGTGTCCCGATAACCGTCTTCGCCAGCACCAAACGCTCGTATCGCCGCTGCCGCACCCAAGGGCATGCGGGAGCCATATCCAGGGGCGCAATTGCCAGCTCTGCCGTCTCAAGTCCACTGTCGGACAAGACCTGCGAGCTATATCGCGGATCGGTCTTCGACAATGCCTGCGCCGCGGCGATCCGCAGCTCGCGATGATGAACCCATCCAAATGTCTTCTTGGCTTCAAGAATCTCGCGCAGCGTCGCTACCGCCTCTGGATCGCGTAGCCGTCCGAGAGATTCAATCGCCTTCAACTGCACAAATGGAGACCGGGACGCCGCGTCGCCCGGCTTCGCCATCGCAATCAACGGTGGCACCGACGTTTGATCGCTGCTCATGCCGATTTCATCCACCGCTTCCGGCAACACCACCGGATCGAGCACTTCGGCAAGCTCCAGCAGTGTGCGTCCGCGGTCAGTAGCCGCTCCGTAGGCAATCTGCCGCACGACAACGTCGTGATAGAAACGGTTCCACTCAGGCAGCCGCGCCGGCAACAACTCCAGCAGAGTTCCTACGTCCAGACGGCTGATCAATCCCACTGCACCCGCGGCTTGCCTTGGCTGGCCCGTGCGCAGGATTTCGCGCAACTGGTTCAGCACCGGAGATCCAAGCTGCTTCACCAATTCGATCATGCCGTCGCACTCATCGCGTCGCATGCAGCGAAAGAACCGATCGGCCAGATGTTCCGATCCTGCCTGGCTCGTGCGGCGGAGAACAGATAACAAATCCGCTGGAATCGTATCCAGATGGATCGCCTCTTCGATGTATTCCGGCAGCCGGTTTTCTACGCCAACGCGGGCCTTTAAGTCGGTCACCATCACCGGCCGCTCTACACTGACCAGTTCCATGCCGGCGCAAACTTCGTTTACCGCCGCATAATTCTTGGCCGCACTCGCTTCCTGGCTCATGCGCACAAACGCTGCGCTGTACAGGCTTTGCAGCTCCGGATCTTTTTCGGTGATGATCTGCTCGCTCAGCTTGCGGATGGCCTGCGCCATCGGCTGTCCGCCCAGACGCGCATACAAATCGGCGATCTGGCTCAAACCGATTGCCGTTCTGCGCCGCGGCTCCGCCTCTTTCGCGCTGAGGCAGCTCGAATAATTATTCAGTATCTCCCCCGCCGCCGCTTTATCGTCGCGGTCGAGAAGCACTTCTACAAACTGCCGCAGGTTGCGCGGTGGCACACAGGGCGCTTCGTGCGACATCAGCACGCTCTTCTTGCCGGCCTCCGGAACCTCCGACCAGAACATGCGGTCCAGGATGTCGGCGTGCGACTCCACCAGAATCCCGGCCTTGCTCATCTTCTCTTCCTGCAACTTCAGGATTGAGCGCAGCGAATCCATCTGCCGGCTCATGTGCTCCATCATCTGATGTACGGCATTTACTTTGACTTCGCCCTTCTGATAGCGCTCCAGCGCGAAGCGTATCGCCATGTGCTCGGCGGCCTTCATCAGCAGCGGAGTGTCTTCTTCCTGGGCCGCGGATGCCTGTGCCGCAAGGCTTCCCAGCAATTGCTGCAGGTTCAACCGCGTATTGGGGTCAGTCTCGGTGAGTTCCTTGTGAAGCACTTCCTCCTTGACGCCCGGGTCCTGCTGCACCTGCCCAAACCGCGTCAGCAACCGGATCGCCTGGATCACTTCCTGCTCTTGCAGCGGAACCATTCCCCCGGTCCACGCTGGAGCGGCCCCTGCCGCGCCGCCCGTTCCCGCTCCGCTCGCGACGCTCCCCGCACTCTGCCCTGCCGGAAGATTCGGCACGCTGCCCAGCGGAACCATCGGAACGCCAGCCTCGCCGGTGCCTCTTCCTCCGCCTGCATTTGCGCCTTCGGCCGCGGCGATCAACTGCAACAATTTCTGCGGATCATTCAACCACTGCTTGAATTCCGGTCCCAGCGTTTGCGCCGCAATCTGCGCGGCGATGCTTACATCGCCGGTCAGCGGGTCCGCGGCCACAAACTTCACCTCATTGATCTTGATCGTGCTGCCTTGCTTGCCTACACCCAGCGCCTCTTTGATCTGCTTGGCGACGTCGGTCGCCTTCGAACCTGCAACCGTAAACGCGCGGACCAGGCGCACGAAATCTTCTTCGGTTACATCTTTGGAGAAATGCAGACTGGCGAGCCCGGCAGTAGTCAGGAGCGTGGCAAAACTCTTCTCTGAGTGACCCGACTCCAGCGGAATTCCATCCAGTAATAGCTTGTTGTCGGTGACGCCCAACAGGAATCCGCCGGCCGGCAGCGCCGCCGCCAGTTCGTTCCAGGTGGTTTCGAATTGCGCTTCGGTTCGTTTGTGGTCGTAGCCGTACATCCGCGCATACTTAATCAGGATGTTCAGGCTGTGGACGAACGCCCGCGCCGACGCCGCGCGCGTTTCTTGCGATGTGTGTAGACCCGAGATAACGTGCTCCTCGAAAGACGCAAGTTTTGAAACTCAAGGGTAAAGCGAAACGGTAAGGGGTTAAACGTTACTGAGGTAATTCGGAGAAGCTTGGCAGTGTCCGAAGGACATGGCCCCGCCCCGCCTCGGCTGAACGCCTCAAGGCCCCGGTAGATGAAATCAGCGCAGGCTTGCGGCACCGGCCATCCGCCCTCAACTCAGCCAGTTAGCTCGCAGCCAGCGAAAATAAAATTCTGATCTGCTGAGTCTCCCACCATACGCGAACATCGAAATGATTAAGCGCATTCGATGCTCCCGCGGGAGTCGCACTACCCTGAGTTCTGGGGCCATTTACAGTTACGCCGCAAAATGTCACACATCATCCATTAACCGAAGGAGGATTTATGGAAGCACGTTTCAACTACGTCAAATCCGCGCCTGGAGTCTTCAAGGCCATGCTCAATATAGGCCAGTATCTTCGTGAAAGCGGCCTCGAGGAATCCTTGCTGCTGCTGGTAGATCTGCGCGCATCGCAGATCAACGGCTGCGCTTATTGCCTCGACATGCACTGGAAAGATTTGCGCGCTGCCGGAGAAACCGAGCAACGCCTTTATTCGCTCGACGCCTGGCGCGAATGCCCGTACTACAGCGAGCGCGAACGCGCCGCCCTGGAGTGGACCGAAGCCCTGACGTGGATCTCCGACGGCCACGTGCCTGATGAAATCTACGAGCGCGTGAGCAAGCAATTCAACGAAAAAGAATTGTCGAATCTCTCGCTAGCGGTCGTAGCCATCAACGGCTGGAACCGGCTGAACATTTCAGCCCGGACAGTTCCGGGTGACTACAAGCCGGGAATGTTCCGGGAAATGAAAGTGGCATGAAGATGCTCTTGGCAAGTGATGGAGGATTCACCAGACCCCACCCTTTGAAGACCGAGGCTGTTACGAAACTCAGGATTTTTGTTACATATTGTGTTTGGGCCTTAAGAGAAGCACAACATCTTGCGATTCAACTGCTCCATTTTCGAGTTTCGTAACAGCCTCAGACCGCAAAGGGTGGATCAACTGATCGTGAATACATCCCTTGACTTATGTTCCAAATCGGCCTACTCTGCCCGTGTAGCTTGGATTCCGGGCTGTAACGTTGCCCGAAATTTTCGCTTTCCCCCGCACTGACCTTCTCTACTGTTGTGGCCTCGCTGGGCGAGGCGGGCCCTCGGTGTTTAATTTTCACATCTTGTTTTAGTCGCCTATGCACGAGTTGGAGTGTCCCCCCCCGCGATCCGCCTAAAGCCTTTCGCCGCCCTGCTTACATGCCTGTTCGCTATCACTGCTGCCCTGAACGCCCAGGTGACAATCAGCAATACCGGCGGGAGCGGTAGCAGCGGCATCCTGATGACTAACGGCTCATCCGTAGCCACTAGCGGCTCCCAGGTCTCCATTTGGGCAGATTCAGGAACGACGCGAGGCATCCTGAACAACGGCGGCTTTGCCAGCGCCGGAGCTGTCCCGATCGCTGTCTGGCCGTGTACCGCAGGTTCCAACATCGGCGGGATCGTCTATGGAATGACCGGGACTACCGGAGTCAACGGTTATCAGAAAGAAACCTGCTTCGGCGGAAACAACTCAGGTATCGCGATGCTGACCGAGAATTCCAGCGGAGCGCCGAGTTGGGTCTTGGCACCATTGAATACTGGCGCTACGGCGCATAAGTGGCTCAACTCCTACACCGCCTCGACCGGTGCCTTCGGCGTGGCGCAGCCGGCCATCAGCGACCTAAACGCCATCTATAGCGCTCCGCTTTCACTTTCTTCAAACACGCTCTCGATCACGGGAGCAGCGGGGCAGGTTCTGGCTGGGGCGACTCCCGCCTTCACCGCAACGCCGACGCTCGGTGTGCCCAGCAGCAGCACAGGCACCCTCGCGTTTGCCAATGCAGGCAGCGCATTTACCATTACCCTGACTCCCGCTTCTCTTTCTTCTGCCAACCGAACCTACACGATTCCCGACGGCGGAGGCAGCAGCAACATAGGTTTGACCACGGGCACGCTAACCAGCGGCAATTATGCAAGCTGGGACGCCAATGGAAACGCAAAAGATTCAGGCGCTAACGCGGACCTTATTCGATACCATGGCTTACGGTCCCATTTGCCTCCACATCGAATAAGTCAGGCTTCAGCGCAACCGCGAATCAGGAGACGCTTTGGGGAATAGTACTAACTTTCCCAGTCACCACGACGCAGGTGGAGTATGACGTTAGTACACAAGACAATTCAGCAGCCTTGTACGGCCTTGGCATATTGAATAGCGCAGGTACGGTTGTTGTGCATATTGGTCCGACCGCGGGCAGCACATTGATGACCACTGGCGACCACCTCGTTAGTTGGGTCGAAGGCTCAACCACGCTTCAGCCCGGCAAGTACTACCTCGTTCTGACGAGTTCCTGCACTTCAAGTTGCGCCAAGCTTTTTGGAGCACAGGGAGCCTTGAATTTTCTGGAAAATGTCTCTGTGGCAGTCACTAGCGGTGGAACGGTCAAGTCCATAACTCCTCCCGCGGACAGCTACTCGTGGAATGGTACAACGCCGGCATGGTCGGTGCACTAGGATGCGACACGGCAAATATCCATACATACCCGCACTCGTCGCGCTTGTGGCCAGCTTGCATGCGACCAGCATCGCCCAAACCCTGATCTACGGTGGCGCGACAAAGCCTACTGTAATCTTCGGCGATACGACCATTACCATCATCAACGCTGCCGCAAACTTCACCCGAATTTACGTTGTATTTCCTCCTGCGACCGGCAACAACAATGCCAACTTCAAGTCGAGCGTCATGACGCAGGGCGCTATCGACGGCGTAACCTTGCAAGTGCCGTGGAGTCAGATTGAAGCCACAGCGCCAACCCAAACCGATTGCACGACCAGCTTGCCGCCCGATCAGTGCCAACCCGACCCAATGGCCAGTGGCTGGTTTCACACCTACAGTTGGACAAGCTACGACAACAACACCGCGTCAAATCCCTGTACAGGAGTAGCCAACACATCGTCGCAGTGGTTTTGCGACTTTCCCAATGGAAGCGGCTCAGGCTACAAGCAGGTTAATTTCCAGTTATTCGGAATATCTTCCGACCCCAACAGCAGCACACCATCGTATGTCACTACGAACACGTCATACATCGCCGCCACGGGTTCGGGAGTCACCACGCAGGATGTTGTAAATGTGATCAACTCCCCCGGGTGTACCGAAGCATACGCGGGCTCCAACACAGTACCGATCGGCACGCAGTTCGTCGGGAGTGGGAGCTCGATCCAGGTGAATTGGTCCGGAAACCCATTCATCGTAGGCGATATTATCTGGGTCAGCGGGGTCGGAAATACGGCTGGCCACATGTTTGACGTAACTGGCGTTCAAGGGAAAGTAATCTCTGCTGCTAACACCAGCAGCTTTACGTACGCTCCCGCTAGCGGAACGGCGACCGGGACCGTAACTATCGGGACTCCAGGCGTAGCCACCGTCGTAAACAACACGCAGTCGTGGCCTATTCCGTACGAAAATCCTTATTCGTCCGCGTGGCAGTCGTTCCTCGCCGCCGCCATCTATCACTTCAACAATTTGAACAGCGTTTCCAGCGGCACCGGCGGGATATGGCACCTTCGCCAGACCGCATCACAAATTGCCTATATCCGGCCTGGCATCGCGCGTGGTGGCGAGGCCCTTCCCGTATGCCCCAGTTCCCCTCCCATGGCGACGCCATCTTCGCCGTTTTCTGGATACACCGACGCCGGGTGGGAAATGTGGTATACGACCGTCGTTGCGGCGGTACAAGCGGCCCGCCCTCAGATGCAGATCATGTATTCCATCAACATGGCCGATCCCGCGCACCCGAGTCCGCTCGTTCCCACCGCAGAAGCGGGCTTCGCTGTCGGCTCCTCTGGAGTAAGCGGACTTTATAACGGATTTGGCAGCCAGGGCCTGGCACAAAGCGATACAGCATTTCTCCCCTCCAGTTGCCCGCAGCTAACCGGCATACCGAATACTGGCAATAACTGGGGCTGCATGTTTAATTATTACTGGTCGGGTGCAATTAAGACGACCGCCAAGCCCACCACAGTTCCCCTCGAACTACAGCAGGTAGACTGCTCGAATCCGTGTACAGCCACCTCGGCAACTTGCAGCCAGGGCACCGTGAGCGACACCTGCTTCCACGGCGGACCTCCGGGGCAAACAGAAGACCTGCGCACCCTGTATCCATTCGCCACCAGCAACTATGCTTCAATCCTTGAACTCTACAGCCAGGACGCTCTGCTGGCCTTCGACCCGAAGTTTTGCATACTCTCTGGCGGCAGTTGCGATTTATCAAATGCAGGCGGCGGCGATAGCTTCGGCACCTCTCTTTCCGCCGCCACGCAATACGGCTTCTTTCAATATGTAGGCATCGGCAAAGGCACAAGCGGTACAAGCACCTGTGCCGCCACTTACAACCAAACACCACAAACCGGCTCAACGGGCGACTGTAGC
>DATAUY010000040.1:0-10306 GCA_036268025.1 Candidatus Sulfotelmatobacter sp.
CGATGGGTGTCGCGTCGAAAGAAGTACCAGCGTTCAACATCGTCGGCGGAATCCCGGCGAAGACGATCAAGGTGAAGACTATTGCTCCTCCAGAAGTGCAGCAGGCGTTTCAGAAGAAGTAGGCTTTGCAAATTGCCGAAAACGTGCCGCGCTCCGCGCGGCTGAGAGCCGCGGGGGCGGCTGTCCCCACATGCTTCGGATAGTCTGCTTACTGCCATAAAATCAGGCATTTCCCGTGGTAATATCGAATCCAGCGCTGGATGACACTTAGAAATCAGATCTCTACAGGCCGCTTGACTTATCTAGCCCTATTCTTCCTGGCGGATTCTTCCCACAAATGACGCATTCGCCCAACAAGCGCAAGCGCGTGCTGAGCGGCATGCGCCCGACGGGAAAGCTGCATCTCGGGAACTATGTTGGTGCGCTGCAGAACTGGGTCAAAATGCAGGATGCGTACGAATGCTTTTTCTGCGTGGTGGACTGGCATGCGCTGACGACGGATTACGCCGACACTTCGAAGGTGAAAGAAAATTCGCTGGAAGTTGCGTTTGACTGGCTGGCCGCGGGGCTTGATCCGGAGAAATCGGTCCTGTTTCTGCAATCGCACGTGCCGGCGCACGCCGAGTTGCACTTGCTGCTTTCGATGATTACTCCTCTCGGCTGGCTGGAGCGCGTGCCGACTTATAAAGAGCAGCGCGAGAACATCAGAGACAAAGACCTTGGCACGTACGGATTTCTGGGATACCCGTTGCTGCAGGCGGCCGACATCCTCGTTTACAAAGCCGACTCCGTTCCCGTGGGCGAGGACCAGGTCGCGCACGTTGAGTTGACACGAGAGATTGCGCGTCGGTTCAACGGGTTCTATGGCGGTGCGAAGCCGGTTTTTCCTGAACCTCAGGCACTGCTCACCCCCGCTGCGAAACTGCCGGGAACTGACGGTCGCAAGATGTCGAAGTCATACGGCAATATGATTCAGCTTGCGGACCCAGAGCCGGTGGTGCGGCAGAAATTGAAGACGATGATGACCGATCCAGCGCGTGTGCGGCGGTCGGACCCGGGGAATCCCGATGTATGTCCGGTCGGCGACCTGCACAAGATTTTCAGCAGCAAAGAAACGATGGCGAAGGTGTACGAAGGCTGCCGGTCGGCCGGCATCGGCTGCATCGAGTGTAAGAGCTGGGCGGCGGATGCGCTGGTGCAGCTCCTCACTCCAATGCAGGAGCGACGCATAAAATTTGAGGAGAATCCGCGGCTCGCCTGGGATATTCTTGAGGCGGGCACCGAACGCGCTCGCAAGGCTGCGGGCGAGACGATGGACGATGTGCGCGCCAGCATGGGCATGTCGCTGGCGTACGAAGCGCCCGGAAGTAAAGTTTCCTGACCGAACTGCAAGGATCCTTCGCTTCGCCGGGATGACAAGGCTGAACTAAATGACTGAAGAACCAAAGGTCGTTTCGATTGGCGATGCAAGGGCGGTGCCGCCGGCGGTCATCGCCGGGGCTGCTGTCCCGAAGACCCAAGCTTCCGAAAAGAAAGCCTCCGAAGATACAGAAGAGAGCGATTTCCCGTTTGCGGTCGCGGTCAGCGACGTATACGAGGGACCGCTGGACCTGCTGCTCGATCTGATCCGCAAGCAGGATATCGATATTTATGACATTCCGATCGCGAAGATCACAGCTCAGTATCTCGCATACGTTGAAAAGATTCGCGAACTCGATGTGAACGTTGCAGCCGATTTTATCTATATGGCTGCGGTGCTGATTCACATTAAGTCGAAGATGCTGCTGCCACGCGATCCGCTGGCTACAGCCGAAGAAGCCGACGATCCTCGCAGCGAACTGGTCAATCGGCTGCTCGAGCATGAGAAGTTCAAATCAGCGGCGCAAATGCTCTTGCAGAAACAGCAGATTGAAGACGCGGTGCTGTCGAATCCCTCGCTGAAAGAGTTTATTGAAGCGGACGGAACCGAACCGGAACTCGCGGCCGATGTAATTGATCTTGTAAAGACGTTCCAGCAGATTCTGGAGCGCGTGCGCACGCGGCCTGTGCTGAACGTCGACGAAGAAACTGTCTCGGTCGGGCAGATGATCGACTATCTGCGGCGGCGATTGCTGCTCGAAGACCGGCCGATCCGCCTGAAGCAACTGCTGATGCGTGTGGAGTCGCGGCAGGCGCTGGTATGCATGTTCCTGGCGTTGCTGGAACTGGTGCGGCTGCAGGCAATCCAGGTACGGCAGGAAAAGCTGTTCGGCGAGATCGCGGTCCGCAAGCATACGCACTTTGAAGAAGTGATGAGCGAGCGCACCGCAGTAAGGGACGATTGGAGATAGGCAGTGGCCAGTGGCCGATGATCAGTTTGGAAAAAGACTCCGGTTCACGAGTGGTTCTTGACTGGCAACTGATCACTGACCACTGAATTTATGTCACTTAAAGCTCAACTCGAAGCAATTATCTACGCGGCGGAGACGCCGATCACCGTCGAGCAGATGACTGCGCTGGTGAAGGACACGGTCGTCGCCGAGGGTGTCGCCAGCGACACGGAAATCAAGTCGCGTGTACGCGCCTGCCTGGAAGAATTGGTTGCGTCCTATTACTCGCCGGAACACGGCATTGAGATTCGCCAGGTTGCCGGCGGATATCGGATGTCCACCAAGCCGGAGCAGCATGAAGTTGTGCGCTCGTTTGCGAAGAGTTTGAAGCCTCCAGTGCGGCTGTCACTGCCTGCCCTTGAAACTCTGGCGGTCATTGCTTACAAACAGCCCGTTACGGTGCCGGAGATCAGCGAGATTCGCGGGGTGGATTCTGGCGGGGTGATCGGAACGTTGCTCGATCGAAAGTTGATTACGACCGCTGGACGCAAGCAGGTGATCGGGCGTCCAATTCTGTATAAGACGACGAAAGAATTTCTCATGCGCTTCGGGCTGAAGGACGTGAACGAACTGCCCAGCATGGAGGAGTTCGAGAAGTTGGTGGCGGAATCGTTTCAGGCGGAGCTGATGCCTGCGGAAAATGGAACGGGAGAACCTCATAGCGAACCCGGATCCGAGCCTTCTGAAGCGCCGGCGATCGAATCGGCACAAACAGAGACGCCGGTGCCGGTGGAAGAGAAGGCCGGATAGTCATGGCGTCTTTTCGCGAAAGAGAATCCACAGGGGCTGAAACCCGATCATTTTTGGCACCTTGACGCGGCGCTAAAGCGCCGCTCTTCCACGATGACCGCCGATGAGCGGTGCGTAAGGCTTCTTCGGCTTTGTCCAAGCCATTAGGTTGACTTCTCATGCCTCTGGAACGACTACAAAAGATCATCGCTGCTGCCGGAGTTGCTTCGCGGCGTAAGGCCGAAGAATTGATCTCATCCGGCCATGTGCAGGTAAACGGAACCGTCGTTACTGAACTTGGCACCAAGGCCGACCCTGAGACGGACCATGTTCGCGTCAACGGCAAGTTGCTGCAGGGCGAGCAACGGCATATCTATCTTCTTCTGAATAAGCCCAAGGGATACGTCACCACCGTCAGCGATCCGGAGAAGCGGCCGACAGTCATGGACCTGATGCGCGGCGTGAAGGGCCGGGTTTATCCTGTGGGACGCCTCGATTACGCCAGCGAAGGCCTGCTGATAATGACCAATGATGGAGATCTGGCGAACCGGTTGATGAAAGCGGCGTCGCATGTTCCGAAAACTTATGTCGTGAAGGTGGCAGGCACTCCAAAGGAAGAGGCGATTGCGAAACTTCGCGCCGGTATTTCGATCGCCACCGATGACGGCAAGCGGGTGAAAACCGGGCCGGCATTAGTGCGAATCGTCAAGGTAGCGGCGAATCCGTGGTACGAGATCACCCTGATCGAAGGCCGGAACCGGCAGATTCGGCGCATGTTTGAGGCGGTCGGCCATCATGTGGAAAAGATCAAGCGAGTGAAATATGGGCCGCTCTCGCTCGACGTCCCGCCGGGAGAGTTTCGCTCGCTCACATTGAAAGAAATCGAGCGGCTGAAGTCGGCCAGCAAGAGTACTATCGGGGGCAAGAAAACCGTAAACTGATCCGCGCCAATGAGCCGTTTTTTTGACCTGGTATCGAAACCGGTGCGTGAGATGGGCGGCTATGCGCCTGCCCTTCCGGCGAAACCTTCCGCGGTTGAGCAGTTGCGCCTCATCAACCTCGACTCCAACGAAAATCCTTTTGGGCCCTCGCCACGCGCGATTGAGGCCATGCACGCGGGACTCACTTCCGCGAATTCCTATCCGGAAGACGACTGCACCGAGTTGCGCCGCCGGCTCGCCACCTTTCACGATGTTCCTGCCGAACAAGTACTGGTAACGGCAGGTTCGACCGCGCTTCTCAGCCTGCTATGCCAGACGCTGCTCGGCCCGGGTTTGAATGCCGTGACCAGCGCGCGCTCGTTCATCGTGTATTCCATGGCGGTGCATGCCACGGGAGCGCAGTTGATCGAGACCCCGATGAAAGAGGACGCGTTCGATCTCGATGCGGTACTTCACGCGATCAACGAGCACACACGGCTCGTTTTTCTGGCTAACCCGAACAATCCGACGGGAACTATGCTCGACGCCACAATAGTGGACAAGTTCATCGCGGAAATTCCCGGACATGTCGTCGTAGTCCTCGACGAAGCGTATTACGAGTTCGCTTCATACTTTGCGGCACGGAGACAGATCGAATATTCGCACTCGCTGCAATACTTGCGGCAGGGTGCGACCGTTGTAGCGTTGCGGACGTTTTCGAAGGCGCACGGACTAGCCGGCTTGCGCATCGGATATGGGCTTGGCCCTGCGGAGTTGCTGGCCTATTGCGCACGGCTGCGGAACACATTTTCAGTTTCCTCCATGGCCCAGGCTGCGGCCCTGGCGGCGATTGACGATCAGAGTCACGTCAAGCGCGTCGTGCTGAACAATGCGGGACAGGCACAGATGGTAGGCGTGGCGCTGTCAGAAATGGATTACCGCGTAGTTCCGACCTCGGCTAACTTTCTTTACTGCGATGTCGGTGAAGATGCGACTGACGTTGCGGAACAGTTGCGGAGCGAACGGGTCAGCGTGCGGCCGTTGGGCGGATGGGGCGCGCCGACTTGCTTGCGCGTAAGCATTGGAAGGCCCGAGCAGAATGAGATTTTTGTTCGGGCGATGCGGCGGATTGCCAGCGCGAGGAAGATCGCGAAGTGAAAAAGTAGGTTCCTCGCTTCGCTTGGAACGACAACCCTCGGGTCTTACATGGTTGGCAACTTCGCCGCACCGTAGAGCCCTGCGTCGCTTCCCAGCAAAGCTTGCGTGATAATCGTTTTCTTTCGCGTGTAGTTGGCGATCTGCGCCGATGCGCCTTCTTTCTTCGCCGCCGGATCTTCGGGCGCGCTGGCCGCGTAGACGAGCGAGCGCTCCCGCAATTCGGCGAACATTCTCGGCGCGAACGCGTCCCAAGCACTGACTACTCCGCCGCCAATCACGAACATGTCGAGGTCGAGCACATTGACCAGATCGGCGAGAAGAATTCCTAACGCCTCGCCAAAGCGCCGGAAAATACGCTGGGCATCGACATTTCCCTGAATCGCCAGATTATAGATAGACTTCGCGCTGAACTCGGCGTCGGAGTTGGCGGCCTTCGCCAGTTCGGGCGCCGCTCCTGAATCAATTGCTTCGCGCGCCATGCGGACGACCGCCGTCGCTGAGGCGTAGCGCTCGGCGCAACCACGATTGCCGCATCCACAGGGGACGCCGTTGGGCTCGATGGTGACGTGGCCGAATTCGCCGGCCATGCCGCTCATGCCGTAAAACAACTTTCCATTCAGGACGATAGCTCCGCCGATGCCTGTGCCCAGCGTGAGCATTGCCATGTTGCTGGCCTCCCGTCCGGCACCCAGCCATTTTTCGCCGAGAGCAGCGACGTTGGCGTCGTTGTCCAAGAAAACGCGAGCACCGAGGCGGCGCTCGATTTCGTCACGGACTGGATAGTCGGACCATCCGGGAAGGTTAGCGGACATGCGCATCATGCCGGCCTCGACGTCGATAATGCCAGGGACGCCGATTCCCGCGCCGACAAAGCGTCCAGAGTTGCGATATTGCTCGGTAAGGCGATGAATCGCGTCGCACATCTCGCCAATGACGTAGTCCCGGCCGAGCGCAACTTTAACGCCGAGAGTAATCTTTTCGAGTAGCTGGCCTTCGGCGGTGATGGCGGCGATGCGGAGGTTCGTCCCTCCCATATCGACGCCGATGGAGTAGTCGGGCATGGGCAGAAGAGTAACAGAATCGATAGGTCTCAGGTCTTGGGCATTCGGGCTTTGGGAACTGAGCAAACTTCCAAATTCAGATCCTGAGACCCCAATTCATTTCTGGCACTTAGGGCAGTAGTGGCTGCTGCGGCCTGCGATTACGACTCGCTTGATGGGAGTTTTGCAGACAAGGCAGGGCTCTCCCTCGCGGCCGTAAACGCGATGTTGAAGCTGGAAGAATCCTTCTTCGCCGTCAGCATCGACATAGTCCGAAACTGAAGAACCGCCGAGGGCGATCGCCTCTTTCAAGACCTCTTTCAGTTCGATCGAGAGTCTTCTTAGCTGCTCCCGCTTAAGTGACGATGCGCGACGGAGCGGTCGAATGCCTGCGCGAAACAACGATTCGTCGGCATAGATGTTTCCAACTCCGCGCAGCAACTTTTGATTTAGCAACGCGCTTTTGATTGGAGTCTTGCGTCCGCGGAAGAGCTCGATGAAGTTGTCGGCTTCGATCTCGAGCGGTTCGATTCCCGTGGCGTCGAACTCCGCGGAGGTTAGGACGCTCAGGCGTCCGAAGCGGCGAGGATCGACGAAGCGCAATTCCCTTCCCGAAGCGAGCTTGGCGATGGCGTGCGTGTGCTTGGCGACTTCCTCGTGTGGATTGCAGACCTGCAAGCGTCCGGTCATGCCGAGATGGACGATCCATTGGGCTTTGCTTCTGGCGCGGACACTCCTGTCCGCTTCTGCGGTCCCGATATTTTTCTTTAGCTTGTTGCTCCGTTTTTTCTGTTTTTTCTGCGGGCCACGGGCGGGCAGGAGTGCCCGCTCCACATTCGGTTGTTCGACACGATCCAGATCAAGCACGATGTGCTTGCCCATTCTGCGAACCGCCGCGATGCGGCTATGATCGAGCGCCGCGGCGATTTCGTGGGCGGGAGATTTCAGCGGCTCTTTTTTCTGGCCGAGCCAGACCGATTCGATTATGTCTCCGGTGACGCGCTTGGCGAGCCCGCGGGCAATGGTTTCGACTTCAGGGAGTTCCGGCATGTTGATTTTGTATTTGTCGTTCCGAGCAAAGCGAGGAACCTGGTTTTTGCCGACCCAGAGAAAAAAGCAGGTTCCTCGCGCGCGAGCGCGCGAGGAATGACAACACTTTCAAAATTACTTTTTCAGGAACGTTCCCTGATCGAGTTCACGGAAAGCCTGCTGCAATTCCTGCTGCGTGTTCATCACGATGGGACCGTACCAAGCCACCGGCTCTTCCAGCGGCTTGCCGGAAACAAGCAGGAAACGGATTCCGTCTTCTCCAGCTTGCACGGCGACTTCGTCTCCGCGATCGAAGATCACGAGCGAGCGGTTCTCGGCGTCGGCGGGCGGTTTCGTGTCTGCCCACCCTACGCTTTCGGTTGGCACGGCGAGGGGTCCGGAGGCGTTACAGAACTTGCCATCGCCGGCGAAAACATAGGCGAAGGCGTGGCGGGTAGTTTCGACTGGCAGCGTCTTGCGTTTGCCCGGCGACACGGAAACATCCAGATAGATCGGATCGGCGGCGATGCCATCCACTGGGCCTGACTTGCCCCAGAACGTACCGCAGACGACGCGAACATGAGTGCCGTCATCGTCGGTAACCTCGGGAATGTCTCCGGTCTTGATCTCTTGATAGCGTGGGGCGGTCATCTTCTGCGCGGAGGGCAGATTCGCCCAGAGTTGGAATCCGTGCATGCGTCCGGTCTGGTCGCCCTTGGGCATTTCCTGATGAATGATGCCGCTGCCAGCGGTCATCCATTGCACGTCTCCGGCGGCGATGGCGCCGTGGTTGCCCATGCTGTCTCCGTGCTCGACGGTTCCCGCGAGAACGTAAGTGATCGTTTCGATGCCGCGGTGCGGGTGCCAGGGAAATCCAGAGAGATAATCTTCAGGCACGTCGTTGCGGAAGTCGTCGAGGAGCAGAAAGGGATCGAATTCGTGCGTATTGCCGAAACCGAACGCGCGGCGCAGGTGAACTCCCGCGCCTTCTAGCATGGGCTTGGATTTGATCAGGCGTTTCACGGGACGGATCGACATAAGTTCCTCGGGCTGCCTTCGTTTGATGCCTCAGAGATGTGGTAGGACGCAATGGTAGCGCAAGCGGACGCGCGGGCTGAGAAAAAGCGGGTTCCTCACCGCCGCTTCGCGGCAGTTCGGAATGACAAAGCCATCAGGAATTAGTCTTTGAGCGGTACCACCGCGCTGCCGTCTCGGCAGAGGGTAGCGACGCGTTGCAGGTCACCGGTAGCGCTCGGAAGCGTCATCACCGGGCCATAGCAGTAAACGGCGTGTCCGCTGGCCGCGAAGTACCAGCGTCCGCCTTTGGAATGTTTCGCCATCTGGGAAGCGGGCTCGCGCGCGGGTTTCTGGGGCTTGAGTGAGCCGACGGGCAGACTGAATAACAAGGCTAGGGTCAGAACCTTCATTGTTTTCTAGTTACTTCTTCTTCATCACAGAACTAGCAACTCCCGGGTCTTTCTTTCGGTTTCTTAGATCAGCATCAACGCCCGATCGGCATCTACAAGGTCAGACGCTGGCCGGGATGGCATCTTGAAGTGCTTCTGCTTGGCCGCTTCGTTCTGAGCGCGGCTCTGTTGATTCGCTTGGGCAGACGGAGCTTGCTTTTCCGGAGCGTGGGTTGACGGAGTGACACGCGACGGGGTGTGAGTTAATGGAATCTGGGTCGACGGAGTTTGGCTAGACGGAGCCTGGGCTGCCGATTGCGCCTCGACCTGCGGGTCTTCGGCTTGGGCTTGAGCTTTTTCTCCCTGGTCCTTCTGCTTCACAGCGGACAATTCCTGGCTGTCGTGAAACAACTCGTGGATCAGAACGCGCTGTGAGTCAATGGTGCGGCCCTGTTCGATGATCAGCATGGTCATCAGGGCATAGGAAATCAGGAACAGAACCACCAGGACCGGCAGCCAGCCCTGTTTTTTCTTTGGTTCCTGGGCTGGATTCATTGGTGTTTCGACGATTTCTGTGGTCCCGATCTCAATTCTCAAGTAGCACCCCGGCGTCCGCCTCAGGAAATCAGGCGATGCGAAGAGTGCATCCAACGAACCAACGGAATAGCTCCCGACAAGCTACAGATAAGATTGCACTTATTGGTCACGGACGGGTGGCTTGTGGAGGCTGGAAGTGCAACTCGATGCACATTATGAGCAAGGAAGATTGGCAGTCTTGCCCTTGAACTTTGGGTTACTGAGGTTACTTTGCGGGGGAGTCTGTCTTCCCTATGATCTGGGTTCGCGTTAGCAAAAACTAAGAAAAATAGATTATTTATTCCGGGACTTTCCTCCATGAGAAAGTGCTACGTTTTGATCCTGGTTCTTATTTTCTGTTACGTTCTTGGACCTGTGGGAAAGGCGCATAGCCAGCAAGCCCAGAACGGACGCAAGCTTGTCCGCAGAGTGGATCCGCAGTATCCCCAGGTGGCGAGAAACATGAATTTGGGCGGCACCGTAAAAGTGGTCGCCGTGGTCGCGCCCGATGGCACGGTGAAGAAGGTCGAACCTGTTGGCGGAAGCCCGATTCTGGTTCAAGCGGCGCAAAACGCCGTTACCCAATGGAAGTTCGCTCCCGGCGCGGAGTCGCGCGAAACGGTCGAACTGCATTTCACGCCGTAGGCTTCGAGGAGCCCCGGACGCCCCGTCCGGGTTGCGCGCATGGCGTGCAACCTCAAGAGCTGAAACTATCACCCGCGTTGATACACATCGCTGCGCGACGTGGGGCGGACGAATGCGTGCGCCACTACACAAGCTCTCACGCTCCCCGGACGAGGGCGTCCGGGGCTCCACAAGACTTACTTCCCCAGCACGAGTTTGGCGATCGTCGCCAGTTGCATGTTCGATGTTCCTTCGTAGATCTTTCCGATCTTGGCGTCGCGCCAGTATTTCTCGACCGGATAGTCCTTCGTAAATCCATAGCCGCCGTAGATTTCGATGGCGAGCGAAGTCACGCGCTCGGCGACTTGCGAGGCGAACAACTTCGTCATGGCCGCTTCTTTTACGAAATTCACGCCGGCGTCTTTCATGCGGGCGCAGTTGTAGACCATCAGGCG
>DATAUY010000041.1:0-18491 GCA_036268025.1 Candidatus Sulfotelmatobacter sp.
GTCGATCTTCATGCCCAGGCTCAACCCCATGGATGACAGAATTTCCTTGATCTCGTTCAGCGACTTGCGGCCGAAGTTCTTGGTCTTGAGCATTTCGGCTTCGGTCTTCTGCACGAGTTCACCGATCGTCTGGATATTCGCGTTCTTCAGGCAGTTGTAGCTGCGCACCGAAAGCTCGAGTTCTTCCACGGAACGGTTCAGGTTCTCGTTGTGGATTTCGGGCTTGCGATCATCGCTGGCAGACGAGCCGGTTTCGATCTCTTCCTCGAAGTTGATGAAGATGTTCATGTGGTCCTTCAGCAGCTTCGCCGCCAGGCCGATGGAATCGGCCGGCGTGATCGAGCCGTTTGTCCACACTTCGAGAGTCAGCTTGTCGTAGTCGGTAATCTGTCCGAGACGCGCGGCTTCAACAGTGTAGTTGCACTTGCGAACCGGTGAGTGGACCGAATCGATCGGGATGAAGCCAATGCCGAGGTCTTCGTCAAAATTCTTGTCGGCGGAAACGTATCCACGGCCGCGCTTCAGCCGCATTTCCATGTCGAGCTTGCCGCCTTCGCTAACCGTCGCAATGTAGACGTCTTTATCGAGCACTTCGACGTCGCCATCCGCCTCGACCATTCCGCTGGTTACGACTCCGGGCTGATCGGCGCGAAGATAGATCGCCTTCGGCGCATCGCCCGCAAGCTTGAACGGAATCTGCTTCAAATTGAGGATGATGTCGGTCGCGTCTTCCACTACTCCGGGGATCGACTGGAATTCGTGCAGCACGCCTTCCATCTTCACCGCAGTGACGGCCGCGCCTTCAATCGAGCTGAGCAGGACGCGGCGCAGTGCATTGCCTACGGTCGTGCCGAATCCGCGCTCGAACGGCTGAGCCCAAAAGATTCCGTATTTGTCGGTTAGGGAGGACTGATCAACTGCGAGACGTTTCGGTTTCTGAAAACCCTTCCAAAGCATGTGTTTCTCCTTCGGCCGTATGGCTCAATTCCAGCTCGCTGAGCGGTCTAACTCAGGTTGACGCCAGAAAAGGCTGATTTGGCTCGAAAAAAAGACCTACTGTTGCAATGTAGCCGTCGGGTGATTGGGTGATTTTGAATCGCTCAATGGCCCGATGGCTCAATCGCTCAATTACTTGCTGTACAACTCCACAATCAACTGCTCATTCACCGGCAACTGAATATCTTCGCGCTTCGGCAAGTTAAGGATCTTCGCCGTGTAGTTGTCGCGATCGACTTCCAGCCAGCTTGGCAGCGTGCCGTGGCTCGAGAATTCCTTCGCCAGTTCAAGCACCAACAATTTCTTGCTCCCCTCGCGGACCGCAATCTCTTGCCCCGCGTTTACTTGGAACGAAGGAATATTTACCTTCCTGCCATTGACCGCAACATGCCCGTGGCGCACCAACTGTCGCGCCTGACGCCGTGACTGCGCGAATCCGAGACGGAACACTACATTGTCGAGACGGCGCTCGAGCTGTTGCAGCAGCTTTTCGCCGGTGACGCCCTGCGAACGCGCCGCATTCTCGAAGTAGTTGCGGAACTGGCCTTCCTGCGTGAAGTAGATGCGCTTCGCTTTCTGTTTTTCGCGCAGTTGCAGGCCGTAACCAACGATTTTGGCTTTGCGGTCCTTCCCATGTTGCCCGGGAGCGAAGTTGCGCTTCTCGATGGGACACTTATCGCTGAAACATTTCGCGCCTTTGAGGAACAGCTTCATGCCCTCGCGGCGGCATAGACGGCAGACTGCATCGGTATAACGTGCCAAATTGCTTCTCCTTTAGATGACCGGTTTACAGGTTTGGCTTCACCCTTCGTCCCGGACGAAAATCAGCGGTCAGTGGCTAGTGATCAATGGCCACAGACCAATTTTGCTCTTACTGGCCACTGGTCACCGACCATTGGCCACTTGCTCTTAGACTCTGCGCCTTTTCGGCGGCCGGCATCCGTTGTGCGGAATCGGCGTAACATCGCGGATCGAACGAACTTCAATCCCGGAGGACGCCAGCGCGCGCACAGCCGACTCGCGGCCCGATCCCGGCCCGCTGACGCGAACGTCCACGCTGCGGACGCCATGATCCCGCGCCATGTTGGCGGCATTCGACGCCGCTTGCTGCGCCGCGAAGGGTGTGCCCTTGCGCGAACCGCGGAATCCGAGCGAGCCCGAACTCTTCCACGACAGAACGTTGCCGTTCATGTCGGTGATGGTCACGATCGTGTTGTTGAAGGACGCCTGCACAAACACAAGTCCATGCGGAACGTGCTTGCGCTCCTTCTTCTTGAACGTCTTCTTCTTGCCTTTTTTGTCCGGCGCGGCTCCAGTGCCGCCCGCTGCTGCTGGTTTTGCCATAATTAGCCTTCAGCTCTTAGCCTTTAGCCATTAGCTTCCGCAGCCGCGTTAAAACTAACGGCTAAGAGCTAACAGCTGGTTCTTACGTTTTCGATGTCGCCTTCTTCTTTTGCGCGACCGTTCCCTTGCGCGGACCCTTGCGGGTGCGTGCATTGGTGTGGGTGCGTTGTCCGCGGACCGGCAGGTTGCGGCGATGGCGGAACCCGCGATAGGAGCCGATTTCGATGAGACGCTTGATGTTCATCGAAACTTCCTTACGCAGATCGCCCTCGACCAGTCCCTGCTCTTCAATGACCGTGCGGATCCGGTTGACCTCTTCTTCACTGAGGTCCTGAACCTTCTTCATCGGATCGACATTCGCCTCATTGAGAATGCTGCCGGCGCGTGGATGCCCGATTCCGTAAATGTAGGTCAGCGCGATGTTGATGTGTTTCTGGCGGGGAAGATCCACGCCTGCAATACGTGCCATGTTGCTCCAAGCCTCCGAATTACAGCCGGCTGTTTTGGCCGTGAGCTTCGAGCTATGAGCTTCGAGCAACCCGAGTCGGTTTCTGACTCGAAGCTCGTGGCTCGTAGCCCGGAGCTTTATCCCTGACGCTGTTTATGTTTCGAGTTCACGCAGATCACGCGCACCACGCCCTTGCGGTGGATGATCTTGCACTTGTCACAGATTTTCTTAACCGATGCCCGTACTTTCATAAAATCAGCTTCTAGCTCCTAGCTTCTAGCTTCTGAGCCTTAGCTTAAGAGCTAGTGGCTAGAAGCTACTTATAGCGATACACAATTCTTCCGCGATTCAGGTCGTACGGCGAAAGCTCGACCGCGACCTTGTCGCCCGGCAAAATACGGATAAAATTCTTGCGCATCTTTCCGGAAACATGCGCCAGCACCCGATGCTTGTTTTCCAACTCCACCCGGAACATGGCGTTCGGCAGCGGCTCCAGCACAACTGCCATGACTTCAATCGCGTCTTCTTTACTCATTAGCTCCTAGCTTGTAGCTCCTAGCCATTCAGCCCGACTAGCTAGAAGCTAGGAGCTAGCAGCCAGAAGCTGTTCTACTGCGTCAAAATCACCGGTCCATCTTTCGTCACCGCCACGCAATGCTCGAAATGGGCGCTGAAACTTCCGTCGACGGTCACGGCGGTCCACTTATCTCCAAGGACCTTCGTCTCGGGCTTACCGTAGTTCACCATCGGCTCGATCGCGATTACCATTCCTTCGCGAAGCTTTGCGCCGTGGCCGCGTGCGCCGTAATTTGGGACTTGCGGCTCTTCATGCAGCTTCGTACCGATTCCGTGCCCAACAAACTCTCGAACCACGCTGAATCCGGCAGCTTCCACGTGCTCTTGCACCGCGGCGCCTACATCACCGATCGAGTTGCCGATCCGTGCCGCCTCAATTCCACGGTAGAGCGAGGCCTCGGTCACTTCCAGCAGCTTCTGCAACTCGGGCTTCAATCCGTTGCCCACCGGCACGGTGATCGCCGCATCGCCGTAATATCCATCAAGCACTACGCCGCAATCGATGGAAACGATGTCGCCTTCTTTCAGCGTCCGCTTCTCCGACGGAATCCCGTGCACGATCTCTTCATTTACCGATGTGCACAGCACGCACGGATAATCGTAGTAGCCCTTGAACGCCGGCTTCGCTCCAAGCTCCGTAATCTTCTGTTCCGCGGCGCGTTCCAGATCCATCGTCGTGACCCCTGGACCGACCAGTGTCTTCACGAAGTCCAGAACCTGGCGTACGATGCGTCCGCTCTGCCGCATCTTTTCAATTTCGGTCGCCGACTTGCACACAATCGCCATATTCTTCAGCACTTATGATCTTCCAATATCCGGTAAATTCGCGACGTCACATCGTCCATCGGCTGATCGCCGTTCACGGAAACCAGCCTGCCCGTCCGCTGGTAGTAGTCCGCTACCGGGCGGGTCAGTTCCTGAAATGCCGTGATTCTTGGCTGGATGACTTCCAGCCGGTCATCGTTACGGGCCACCAGCTTTGTCGCATGGGGCAAATCGCACAACTCATCCATGCGGGGCGGCTGAAAGTGGACGTTATAGATCCGTCCACAGGTGGGACAAGAACGTCGTCCAGTGATCCGGAGCAATAGTTGATTATAGTCGACCTCAAGCCGGATCACAATTGGCCACGCCCGGGTCGCGCGCGATTTATCAAAGAACTCCTGCTCGAGCAGCGCATCGAGCCACCCGGCCTGGGCAGCAGTCCGGGGAAAGCCATCGAGGATATAGCCGCGTTTGGTGTCGGGCTGGCTCAGCCGCTCCTGCACCATAATGCAGACCAAGTCGTCGGAAACCAGTTCGCCCCTCGCCATCACGGCCTTCGCCGCCACTCCTAACTCAGTCCCGCGCGACACGTTCTCGCGCAGCAAGTCTCCCGTCGAGACTTGGGGAATTCCGTAGTGCTCCATGATCCGCTTGGACTGGGTGCCTTTTCCCGCACCCGGCGGCCCAAGCAGCACCACGGGGCCCAATATGCACGAGGTTTCCTGCCCCATCGGCCTGGCTAAAGCCTCCCGAGCTCAATCTCCCCGGCGCTCTTCCAGACCAGCCGAGGTGCAGCAACCCCAAGTCTCGTTCTTACCAAGCTCTGCGGCCGCGGATACGTCCGCTGCGCGGCGTAAACCCATCGTAGTGCCGCATGATCAGTTGCGCTTCGATCTGCTGCACCGTGTCCATCGCCACTCCGACCACAATCAGCAGCGACGTGCCGCCAAAATAAAAGTTCACGCCCAGGCCGTTCGTCATCCAGTTCGGCATCCCTTCAAAGAACCTTCCCATTGCTCCCGGAAGATGGTTGAGGTGAATGCCGGTGATCATCCACTCGGGGATGAATGAAATGACGATCAGGTACAAGGCTCCCACCAGCGTGATGCGCGTCAGCACCTCATTGATGAAGTCCGCCGTCCGCCGGCCGGGCCGAATGCCGGGGATAAATCCACCGTACTTGCGCATGTTGTCGGCAACTTCGCTGGGGTTGAACACAATCGAGACGTAAAAATACGCAAAGAAAATGATCCCGAGCGCGTAGAGCAGCGTGTACAAAGGCTCGCCCCAACCCAGCATCCGGATCAGATCGCCAACATAACGATGGTCTTTGAAGCTGTAGAAGATGGTTTGCGGCAGCGTCAAAATGGATGATGCAAAAATCACCGGCATCACTCCGCCCGCGTTGACCCGGAGCGGCAGATGCGTGGATTGCCCGCCCATCACCTTGCGCCCGACCACACGCTTGGCGTACTGCACAGGTATTCGCCGCTCGCTTCGCTCCACCCAGACGATGAAGCCAACAACCACGATCATGAAGACCAGCAACCCAACCATCAGCGGGAAAGTAATCGGTCCCCAGGATGCGTTCCTTGCCTTGTCCCACAGATCAACCACACCGCGTGGCAGGCCGACGACGATGCCGGCAAAGATCAGCAGCGACATTCCATTGCCCACGCCGCGTTCGGTAATCTGCTCACCTAGCCACATGATGAACGCGCTCCCCGTGGTTAGGGTCAGCATGGTCATCATCTTGAATCCCCAGCCCGGGTCGAGCGCGAACCCGCCCTTTTCCAGCCCATACGCAATACCTAACGACTGCACCGCACTGAGGATGACGGTGATGTAGCGTGTCCATTGCGTGATCTTCTTGCGCCCGAGTTCGCCTTCTTTCTGCAACTTGGCCAGCGGCTCGTAGACCACCGTCAGCAATTGCAGAATGATCGATGCCGTAATGTACGGCATGATTCCGAGGGCAAAAATCGTCATGCGCCGCAACTGGCCGCCGGAGAAGAGATCGACAAATCCGAGCAGCGATCCACTGGTGCTGCCCTGCGTGAAGAACTGTTCGAGCTTCGACGTGTCAATGCCCGGGGTCGGCAGGTGGCCGCCCAGCCGGTACACGAAAAGCATGGCCAAAGTAAACAGGATCCGCTTGCGCAGATCGGGAATCCGGAAGATGTTCGCAAACTTTTCCAGCATTACTGCTCCGCCTTCTCCGACTTCACTGCTAAGACCTCGACCTTGCCGCCAGCCTTGGTGATCTTTTCCTGCGCCGACTTCGAAAATTTATGCGCGCTCACCGTGATCGCGGTCTTCAGTTCGCCGTCGCCCAGGATCTTTACCGGATGCTTGGTCTTGATCACTCCCGCCTTGCGCAGAACATCGGGATTGATCGTGCTCTCGCCCAACTCCGCGAGCCTCTCAAGGCTCACGATGTTATATTCCTTGCGGAAAATGTTCGTGAAACCGCGCTTCGGCATGCGGCGGTGCAGCGGCATCTGGCCGCCTTCAAATCCGCGAATCATGCGCGAACCGGTGCGCGAACGCTGCCCCTTGTGCCCGCGGGTCGAAGTCTTACCCATGCCGGAGCCCATGCCGCGGCCAACCCGCTTGCGCTTCTCGGTCGCCTTCTTCGGTGCGTGAATGTTGGATAAATTCATAAGTAAGCTCTCAGCTATAAGCTCTCAGCTATAAGCCAGAGCGGGTTTCGCTATGGCTGACAGCTGATGGCTCATAGCTCTTAGTCGACCACTGTCACCAAATGCGGCACCTTCGCCACCATCCCGCGAATGGCCGCGTTATCCGGACGCTCGATCACCTGGTTCAGCCGGGTAAATCCCAGCCCCTTGATCACAAGCTTCTGTTTTTCCGGCGCGCATATTGCCGAGCGCACCCACTTCAACTGTAGCGTGCCAGATTTCTTTGCCGTCATCTTAAACCCCAGTGGCCGGTGCTCCGTGGCCAGTTAATACCTGTCATTACTGGCCACGGGTCACTGACCACTGGCCGTTTGTTTCTACAGTTCTTGCGCGGTTTTCCCACGCAAGGCCGCGACACTTTCTCTATTCTTCAGCTGCTTCAGGGCGTCGAAGGTCGCCTTGATCACATTGTGCGGATTCGTCGTCCCAATGGACTTCGTCAGGACGTTCTGCACGCCCGCGGAAGTCATCACCGCGCGCACCGCGCCGCCGGCGATCACGCCCGTGCCTTCCGGAGCCGGCTTCAGCAGCACTTTGCCCGAACCGTACCGTCCAAGCACGAGATGCGCAATGCTGGTCTGCGTCAGGTTCACCTTGATCAGGTTCTTCTTCGCCGACTCAATTCCCTTGCGGATCGCCTGCGGAACTTCCTTCGCCTTGCCGGAACCGTAACCCACAACGGCAGCCGAAGGGTCGCCGACGACCACGAGAGCCGCAAACGAAAGGTTCTTTCCGCCCTTGACCACCTTGGTCACGCGGTTAATGGCCACCACCTGATCTTTCAGTTGGTACGCCCCTGCATCGAGTTTCTTGATTACTGTTGGCATATTTTCTCAGCTTCGAGCCATGAGCTTTGAGTTATGAGCGAACCCGCTTTGCTCGGGGCTCGCAACTCGTGACTCACAGCTAAAATTGCAATCCCGCTTCCCGCGCCGCGTCGGCCAGGGCCTTTACACGTCCGTGATAAATGTATCCGCCGCGGTCGAATACGACCTTAGTCACACCCTTCGCCTTCGCGCGCTCGGCGATCGACTTGCCGATCTCTTTCGCCGACGCAACGTTGCCGCCGCTGCGCTTGCTTTCCTTCTTGCCTTCGGCACTGCTGGCCGAAACCAGCGTCTTGCCGCTCAAGTCGTCGATCAGCTGCACATAAATATGATTGATCGAACGGTACACGTTCAGTCGTGGACGTTCCGCCGTCCCCTGCAATTTCTTGCGGATGCGCTCGTGAATATGTCCGCGCTTCTGGTTCTTGGTAATCTTTGTCAGCATGCTATTGCTTCCTCATCAACCGCTACGACACCAGAGACCCTTCGCAAAAGAACGCTCAGGATGAGCCAGCAGGCTCCCGCTTCGCTCACGCCCGCTAAGCGGCGTCATTTCGCTCCGGTCTTTCCAACCTTCTTCTTCAGGCGCTCGCCTGCATAGCGCACGCCCTTGTTCTTGTAGGGATCCGGCGGACGTAACGACCGCATTTCCGCCGCAACCTGTCCAACTTTCTGCCGGTCGATTCCCGTCAGCGTAACTCGTGTCTGCTTTGGGTCGACCGCAGCATCCACGCCTGTGGGCAACGGATACTCGATCGGATGTGAATATCCCAGGTTGAACACGACCGTGACCTTGCCCTTCATCTCGGCACGGTAACCGATGCCGACAATCTCAAGTTCGCGCGTCCAGCCCTTGGTCACGCCTTCTACAGCGTTATTGACCAGCGCACGCGCCAGCCCGTGCACCGCCGACTGCGAATCGTTCTCGCGGATGGCGACCAGGTTGCCGTCCTTCTGCTCGACCTTGATGCCGGGCGGAATCGGCGTGCTCAGATTGCCCTTCGGTCCCTGCACCGCGACCGTGTTGCCTTCAATCTTGATCGTAACTCCCTTGGGAATCGCGATCGGCTTTTTTCCAATTCGTGACATAAGCTTTTAGCTGTGAGCTACGAGCTGTGAGCTACGAGCAAAACCTTGACGTTTAACGCCTTTACTCGAAGCTCGCGACTCGAAGCTCGAAGCTCCTTTAATAAATCTCGCACAACAGCTCGCCGCCCACGCCTTCCTTGCGGGCCTGGCGGCCGGTCATTACGCCCCGCGGCGTGGTGAGGATGTTGATGCCCATCCCGCCCAGCACGCGTGGAATCTCGCTGCGCCGTACATACACGCGGCATCCCGGGCGCGACACGCGCTCCACCTTCGAAATCGCCGCTTCGTTGTTGGAACCATACTTCAGGTAAATCCGGATGATCTTGTGGCCCTCTTCTTCTGTCGCCTTGAAATTGGAGATGTACCCTTCCTCTTTCAGGATGCGGGCGATCTCCAGCTTCAACCGCGAAGCCGGGATGTCCACCTTCTGGTGCCGGGCCTGGAGTGCGTTCCGCACTCGCGTCAGCATGTCTGCGACTGGATCGGTCAACCTCATCGTCTGCTTCTCCTTGGACCACCCGTTCGCTCCGCGTCCAGCGGAGAACCTGCGATGGCATTCAACTTCGAAAACCGGTGTTAGGTATCAGGTCTTCGGTCTCAGGGTGTATGCACTAACGCCCTGAAAGCCTAAGACCCGAGACCTGACACCTAAGACCCCAGCTTTTACCAGGACGACTTCGAAACCCCTGGAATCTCGCCCCGCAGCGCAAGCTGCCGGAAGCACAAGCGGCAAATACCGAACTTGCGCAAAAACGCGCGCGGACGTCCGCACAGCTTGCAGCGGTTATGCCGCCGCGTGGAAAACTTCGGCTTCGGCGCCTTGGCGTCGCGCGCCTTCTGAAACGTCTCCTGAATCTTCGCGTCCTTCACCCGTTTGGCTGTAGTCATTCCATCCTCAAAATTCTTCAAACCTTGCGGCCCGAAACCATTACTGCGCCCTGAAAGGCATTCCCATGTGCTTCAACAGCGTCCGCGCCTGGTTATCGTTGGCCGCGGTGGTCACAATCGTCACGTTCATGCCCTTGAGATTGTTTACCTTCTCGTAGGAAATCTCCGGGAAGATCAGCTGATCATGCAGCCCCAGCGTGTAGTTGCCGCGGCCGTCGAACGACTTCGTCGAAACTCCACGGAAGTCGCGCACGCGCGGCAGAACGATATTCACCAGCCGGTCGAAAAATTCATACATGCGGTCGCCCCGCAGTGTGACCATCGCGCCGATCGCCTGTCCCTGGCGCACCTTGAACGCGGCAATCGATTTCTTCGCGCGCGTGACTACCGGCTTCTGCCCGGTAATCTGCCCCAATTCGTTTACGGCGGGATCAAGCACCTTCGCGTTCTGCGTCGCCTCGCCCACGCCCATGTTGACGACGATCTTGTGCAGCCGGGGAACGGCCATCACATTGGCCAGTTCCAGCTCTTTCAACAACGCGGGAGCGACTTCCTTCTCGAACTTCGACCGCAGCCGCGGACGCTCTTTCGCGCTATGCCGCGCCTGCTCCGGCGCCTTCGATTCCGTCGCCACTTCTTTCTGTCCTTTTTTTTCTTTTGCCATTTCGTTTCAACTTCCCCTCACGGTTTCGGAGTGATTACCGGTTCGTGAGCAAACTCTCAATCTTCGAGATCCTTCGCAAAGAACGCTCAGGATGACGCCAGCGGGCTCCCGCTTCGCTCACGCCCGCTAAACGGCGTCATTTATCCAGCTGCGCCCCGCACTTCTTGCAGACGCGAACTTTGCGATCGCCTTTCATTTCGTGACCGATCCGCACGGGCCCGCAGGTTCCGCAGACCAGCTGTACGTTCGAAATCGCAATCCGGCTCTCCTGCTCTGCGATGCCGCCCTTGATGTTGCGCTGCGGGTTCGGGCGGACGTGCTTTTTCACCATCATCACGTGCTCGACCAGGACCTTCGCATCATTCGGAAACACGCGGAGCACACGTCCTTCCTTGCCCTTGTCGCGCCCGGTGATGATCTTCACCGTGTCATTCCGCCGGATGTCTACTCGCTTGTGTGCTGTTGCTACAGTCGCCATTTCAAGATCCCAGGTTTCAGAATTTCAATGTTTCAAGGTTTCAATGCTTCCAACGTCCATCCAAGATCTCTTCATCTCAAGGCACCTTGAAACCTTGAAACTTTGAAACCTCGAAACTCGCCCCTAAATCACCTCAGGAGCAAGCGACACAATCTTCAAAAACTTCTTCTCGCGCAGTTCGCGCGCGACCGGCCCGAACACGCGGGTGCCTACCGGCTCGCCGGCATCGTTAATCAGCACTGCCGCATTGGAATCGAATTTGATATAGGTCCCGTCGCGCCGGCGATATTCCTTGCGGGTGCGCACGATCACAGCCTTCACCACAGTCCCCTTTTTCGCCTGGCCCTCGGGTGCCGCCTCTTTTACCGACGCCGTGATTATGTCGCCCAGACTGGCATTCAACCCCGTCGAGCCTCCCAGCGGCAGAATCATCTGGAGCTTGCGCGCGCCGGAGTTATCGGCGACCTCCAGCATCGATCTCATCATCACGGCCATGGCGTTTCTCCCTGACTAAACCCTTGCTGAACCCTTACCAAATCCTTGTCATTCCGAACCGTCGCGAAGCGGCGGGAGGAACCTGCTGTTCTGCCGGGCGCTTAACTTGCGACTTCCGTCGCCGCTTCCGGAACCAGCGCCGCCTTGCGCACAATGTCCTTCAGCTTCCAGCGCTTCAGCTTCGACAGTGGACGAGTCTCTTCCAGCCGCACCACGTCGCCGACATGCGCCTCGTTCTTTTCGTCGTGCGCGTAGAATTTCTTGTTGCGCGCGACCACCCGCCCGTAGAACGGATGCGCCTTTTTCCGCGTCACCCGTACGACAATCGTCTTCTGCATGCGGTTCGCGAGCACTTCGCCGACGACTTCCTTGCGGCGGCCCTGCGCCTTCTGTGTGGTTTCCGCCATTATTTCTTCTCCGTTGCGGCCGTGCGCTCGCGCTCGCTCAGAATCGTCTTCACGCGCGCAATGTCCTTGCGCAGCCCGCGCATCTTCTTCAGGCTTTCGGTCTGGCCCATGTTCAGCTGAAACTTCAGCTTGAACAGCTGGTCAGCCAACTCACGCTCCTGATGGCCAAGTTCCGCGTCCGTCTGATTTCGAATTTTGTCTGCCTTCATAAATAAGCTCTTAGCTTTCAGCTCTCAGTTTTCGCTCCCGGAAGCCGGGCGGCGAAGGCCGGAAGCCGTGCTTCTAGTGCGCTCCCTCGCGCTTCACCAGCGTGGTACGCAGGGCCAGCTTGTGCGAGGCCAGGCGCATCGCTTCGGTCGCATCGGTCAACGTCACGCCTTCCATCTCGAACAGGATCTTTCCGGGCTTCACCACCGCCACCCAATGATCGGGAGCTCCCTTTCCCTTGCCCATACGGGTTTCAGCCGGCTTCTTCGTGACCGGCTTGTCGGGGAACACGCGGATCCAGATCTTGCCGCCACGCTTCACAAAACGAGTCATAGCCACGCGGCTGGCTTCGATCTGCCGGTCGGTAATCCATCCCGGCTCGAGCACCTTCAACCCGAAATCGCCATAGGACAGCGTCGATCCGCGCCATGCCTTGCCGGTCATGCGCCCGCGCTGCTGCTTGCGATACTTCACTTTCTTTGGCATCAACATAAAATCAGCTCTTAGCTTCTAGGTCTTAGCTTTTAGCGAACCCAAAATCTTGTCATTCCGAACGCGCGCAAAGCGCGGGTGAGGAACCTGTTTGCCGGTCCGGGCTAAAAGCCGCCCGCCGCGACCGGCTGACTTTCACGCTTCTTCTGCTGCAAAATCTCGCCCTTGTACACCCAGCACTTCACACCGATCACGCCATACGTTGTGCGCGCTTCGGTGAAGCCGTAGTCAATGTCGGCGCGCAGCGTGTGCAGCGGCAGACGTCCCTGCAAATACCACTCGGAACGCGCGATTTCATTTCCATTCAACCGCCCGCTCACGCGGACCTTGATTCCCTTGCACCCGAAGCGCAGCGCCGAATCGACAGCCTTACGCATAGCGCGGCGAAAGCCGACGCGCTTTTCCAGTTGCAGCGCGATCGACTCCGAAACCAGTTGGGCGTCAAGCTCCGGCTTGTGCACTTCCTGGATGTCGACAAAAATATCCTTGCCAGCCGTGCGCTTCTGCAACTCGCCCTTGAGCTTGTCGATTTCCGCGCCCTTGCGCCCGATGATGATCCCCGGCCGCGCCGTCTTGATGATGATGCGCAGCTTGTTACCGGGACGCTCGATCTCGATCGAGCTGACGCCCGCCGACTTGAGCTTGTCTTTCAGCTCGGTCTTCAGCTTGACGTCTTCATGCAGCTGTTTGTCATAGTCACGCTCGGCAAACCACCGCGACTTCCACGGCTTCGTAAACCCAAGCCGGAAACCATAAGGATGGACTTTTTGTCCCATTGCCTCTCCTAAACTTCAAACCTTAAGTCGGACTTTGTCATTCCGAACCGGCGCGAAGCGTCGGTGAGGAACCTGCTTTATTTCGCAGCCGCTTTCTTTTTTGAAACAGACTTCTTGGCCGCCGCCTTCGCCGCCGGAGCCCTCCGCCGGATCTTCGCTCCCGACGCAGTGTCTCCACCCGCGGCATGCACGACCGGGCCCCCGTCTCTTCCGCGCTCGGCCAGCACCAATTCAAGGTGCGCAATGCGCCGCTGATAGCGGTATGCACGCCCCTGCGGCGCCGGACGAATCCGCTTCATGCGAGGGCCGTCATTCGCAATCGCGCTCTTGACATAGAGATTGTCAATCTCAACGTCGATGCCTTTCTCCGTAGACAGAAAATTCGCATTGTCGAGCGCCGACTGCAACAGCTTGCCGACGTGCGCGGCCACGCGCTTCTTGGTGAACATTAACGTGTTGCGCGCATCTTCCACGCGACGGCCTTTGATCAGGTCCAGCACCAGCCGCGCCTTCTGGGGCGAGACTCGCAGGTACCGCAATTCCGCTCGAAATTCCATATTCGTAATCTCAGCCTTTAGCTCTTAGCTCTTGGCTTTTAGCCAAAGGCTAAAAGCTAATGGCTAACAGCTGTTCTCTTACGCCTTCGGTGCCGCAGCCGCTGCCGGCGCCGCCGCTCCCGGACCCCCCGGGATGCCGGCCGGCCTCGCCGCCGATTCCGTCGCCGCCCTCATCGAGTGGCCTTTGAAGGTGCGCGTAAAGCTGAACTCGCCCAGCTTGTGTCCGACCATGTTCTCGGTCACGTATACCGGGATGAATTTCTTCCCGTTGTGTACCGCGATCGTGTGCCCGACCATCTCCGGCACCACAGTCGAACGCCGCGACCAGGTGCGCAGCACTTTCTTCTCGTTACGCGAATTCATGCCCTCCACCTTGGCTTGCAGGTGGCTGTCGACGAACGCGCCCTTTTTGGTTGAACGTGCCATAAATCAGTTCTCGGTTCCCAGTTGCCAGTTCCCAGCAACTGCTCGAAATCCTTTGTCATCCTGAACACGCGCAAAGCACGGGTGAAGGACCTTACGTCAATCTCATTCACTACTGCAGCCGCGAAGGTCGCAACGGACGCGTCCGTTACTTCGATCTCCGGCTCACAATAAATTTATCCGTCCGCTTGTTGTTCCGCGTCTTATATCCACGCGTCGGCTGGCCCCATGGCGTCACCGGATGCCGTCCGCCAGAAGTCTTTCCTTCACCGCCGCCATGCGGATGATCGACCGGGTTCATCGAAACACCGCGATTATGCGGACGCTTGCCCAGCCACCGCGACCGTCCCGCTTTGCCGATGGTGACGTTCTCATGGTCGATGTTGCCGACCTGGCCGATCGTCGCCATGCAGTCCTGCGAAATCTTGCGCGTCTCGCCCGAGGGCAGCTTCACCAGCGCATACTCTTCTTCTTTTGCCACCAACTGCGCCGATCCGCCCGCCGACCGCACCATCTGCGCGCCCTTGCCGGGCTTCAACTCCAGATTGTGGATCACCGTGCCTGGCGGAATGTTCCGTAGCGGCAGCGCGTTCCCCACCAGAATGTCGGCCTCCGGACCGCTGACCACCTTCTGTCCAACCTTCAATCCTTCGGGCTGGAGGATGTAACGCTTCTCGCCATCCGCGTAGGCCAGCAGCGCAATGCGCGGCGAGCGATTCGGATCGTACTCGATGCTCACAACGGTCGCGGGAATGCCGGTCTTATCGCGCTTGAAGTCAATGATGCGCAGCTTGCGCTTGTGTCCGCCGCCGATGAAGCGCATCGTCGTGTCGCCCGAATTGCGCCGTCCGCCGGTGCGCGGCTTGGGCTCAAGCAACGGCTTGTGCGGATGCTTCGTCGTAATGTCGTCGTTGACGATCGTCGTGCGATAGCGCAACGTCTGCGTCGTCGGTCGGTATGTCTTAATCGGCATAATCAGCTCTTAGCTACTAGCTCTTAGCTCAAAACTCTTGCTCGAAACCCTCACTCAACACCTGTCATTCCGAACCGGGCCGAAGGCGCAGTGAGGAACCTGCTTTTCGCAGCCCTACAAATTCTGCGCGTACTCCGGCATCTTCTCGCCGCTACGCAACCGCACGTAGGCCTTTTTCCAGTCCGGACGGTAGCCGGCAAATTTCCCCCGCTTCCGCTCTTTTCCCGGATAAGTCGCCGTGCGCACCGAATGCACCTTCACTTTGAAAATCAACTGCACCGCTTCCTTGATCTCGGTCTTGGTAGCCTTCGGCGTCACCTGGAACACCAGCGTGTTCTGGTTTTCCTTGATGGCCAGGCCCTTTTCCGTGATCACCGGCCGGCGGATGATTTGATATGCGCTCTTCATCTCTTACGCGACCTCCGCCGCTTTTTCGGTGCGCGCCCGGCGCCGCCGCTCGTGCGTCGGCTTCTTGGCGGCCTCATCTTCGCCTTCTCCGCTGCCCGCCTTGCGCTGCTTTTTCGAAACCGAACCCTTCAGCGAAACCTGAAGCTTCTCGATTGCCGGATGCGAAAAGATCACATGGTTGTAGCGCAGCAAGTGATAGGGATGGACTTGGTTCCCCGCCACCAGCTCAAGTCCTTCGATGTTGCGCGCACTCAATTCCAGGTTGCGGTTCTCGTGCTTGGCCTCTTCGACGACCAGCACGGTCTTGTCCACCTTCAAGGCGGTCAAAGCCTTGCGGAAATCTTTTGTCTTCGGTTCCTTCATATCGAAGGCGTTCACGACGATCAGCGTTCCGTCGGCAAACTTCGCCGCCAGCGCCGAACGCAGCGCGCCAAGCAATTTTTTCTTCGGGAACGCGTAATCATAGGAGCGCGGTTGCGGACCATGCACCGTGTATCCATGCCGCCACAGGGGAGACCGGATCGACCCGATGCGGGCGCGTCCGGTGCCCTTCTGCTTCCACAACTTCTTGCCCGAACCGGAAACCTGCGAGCGGGACTTGGTTTTGTGAGTTCCGACATGCTGGCTGGCGCGATAATGCTTCAATGCTTCCCAGAGCAGGTCTTCGTTGACCGCGCCGAAGATCTCGTCGGCCAGGTCGAACGTTCCAACCTTCTCGCCGCTCAGATTGTGAATATCAATCGTTGCCATTTTTCTAGTCCTGAGTCCCGCGTCCCGAGTCTTGAGCCATTTCCTCGCAGCTCCGGACTCGCGGCTCGCAGCTACTACGCCTTCTTCGCCGCCCTCTTCGCCGCCTTCAACGGATCGACCGTCGCCGAGCCCGCGAATCCGCGGCGCTCTCGTGGCGGCTTCTTGGCTTTCGTGATGATGATGTATCCGCCCTGCGCTCCGGGCACGCTGCCTTCTACCACCAGCAGATTCTCGTCCTTATCGACGCCGAGTACTCGCAGATTGCGCTGCGTCACCCGCGCATTGCCCATGTGTCCGGACATGCGCATGCCTTTGAAAACCCGCGAGGGAAATGCGGAAGAGCCGATCGAACCGGTAATCTGAAACATCGAACCGTGCGACTTCGGACCGCCGGCAAACTTGTGCCGCTTCACTACGCCCTGAAAGCCGCGCCCCTTGCTGACCCCCACGATGTCGACGAACCGCTCGCCGTCGAACATGTCCACCAGCACGCGGTCGCCAACTTTCACCGCACTTCCGTCCGCGCCATCGCCCGAGGGCTCAACTTCGAGCGGCACTTCGCGCAGGAACTTCACCGGAGGCAGATTGTTCTTCGCCAGGTGTCCGCGCTCGCCCTTCGATAGCCGCGACTCCTTCACGAACTCAACCAGACCGATCTGCGCCGCCGCGTATCCGTCTTTCGTCGCCGACTTGTGCTGCGTGACCACGCAAGGGCCGGCCTGGAGCACAGTCACCGGGCGAACGTCGCCCTTCGAGTCAAACAACTGCGTCATCCCGACCTTCTTGCCCAGAATTCCCGCGACCTTGGTTGCCATTTCCTTCTCTTCTCCATGCCCAGCGTGGCTCGCTATCGATTAACAGCGACTATTGGCTGGGGAGCGACTTTGCCCGTAGCTCAAAGCTCATAGCTCGAAGCTATTTATGTTCCTTCCCGAACGCCTTGATCTCAACATCCACGCCCGCCGGAAGGTCGAGCTTCATCAGCGCGTCAACCGTCTGCGATGTCGGATCGAGGATGTCGAGCAGTCGCTTATGCGTGCGGATCTCGAACTGCTCCCGCGATTTCTTGTCCACGTGCGGCGAACGCAACACCGTGTACTTGTTTTTCATCGTGGGCAGTGGAATCGGCCCCGCCAGGCGCGCGCCCGTGCGTTTCGCAGTTTCCACGATCTCCGACGTCGACTGATCCAGAATGCGGTAGTCGTACGCCTTGAGCCGTATCCGAATTTTCTCGTTTCCAATCACTGTGTCATCTCTCTGACCCCTCCCGGCTATTCCAGAAGGAAAGAACCAGCGGCAAGCTGCAAGCCGCGTTAATGCTTCATGTGGGGACAGCCGCCCTCGGCTATCCGCGGAGCGAAGCTCCGCCCTTTGCTGCTGTTACTGCACAATCTCCGCAATCGTTCCGGCGCCTACCGTGTGTCCGCCTTCGCGGATCGCAAACCGCAAGCCCTTCTCCATCGCCACCGGCGTGATCAGTTCGATCACCAGGCTCACGTTGTCTCCCGGCATCACCATCTCGGTGCCAGCCGGAAGTTCGGCGACTCCGGTCACGTCCGTCGTACGCAGATAAAACTGCGGACGGTATCCCTTGAAGAACGGCGTATGACGTCCGCCTTCTTCTTTAGACAGCACATAGATCTCGCCCTTGAACTGGGTGTGCGGCGTAATCGATCCCGGCTTCGCCAACACCATGCCGCGCTCCACATCTTCCTTCGCGATGCCTCTGAGGAGAAGTCCGGCATTGTCGCCAGCCAGGCCTTCGTCCAGCTGCTTCTTGAACATCTCGACGCCCGTGCACACCGTCTGCTGCGTGTCGCGGAAGCCGACGATCTCAGCAGCCTCGCCAACCTTCACCTTGCCACGCTCGATACGGCCGGTAACAACAGTGCCACGGCCGGAGATCGAGAAGATATCTTCGATCGGCATCAGGAACGGCAGGTCGACGAGACGGTCCGGCTGCGGGATGTACTTGTCGACAGCTGCCATCAGCTCGTCGATCTTCGCTTCCCACTGCGCTTCACCGTTCAACGCGCCGAGAGCCGAACCACGGATGATCGGGGTATCGTCGCCGGGGTAGTCGTACTTCGACAGCAGCTCGCGAACTTCCATCTCCACCAGGTCGATCAGTTCAGGATCGTCCACCGCATCGCACTTGTTCAGAAAGACCACGATGTACGGCACGCCCACCTGGCGGGCCAGAAGCACGTGCTCCTTGGTCTGCGG
>DATAUY010000042.1:0-8370 GCA_036268025.1 Candidatus Sulfotelmatobacter sp.
TGCTTATGAGAACCACCATCGCACTCGACGACGATCTTGTGCGCACCGCCCAGGAGTTCACAGGCGTGGCCGAAAAAACGGCTCTGGTTCGCGAAGCGTTAAAAGCCCTGATCGAACGCGAGAGCGCGCGCCGGCTCGCGGCACTGGGAGGCGCGATGCCTGAATCGCAAAACGTTCCGCGCCGAAGGCCTGGCAAGAACTAAGGCAAGGGTGAATTGATCCTCGCCGATACCTCCGTCTGGATCGACCACCTTCGCTCCGGCAATCACGACTTGCGCAGACTTCTGATGCAGGGGCAGATCGTGATTCATCCCTTCATCACCGCTGAACTCGCGCTGGGATCGCTGAAACAGCGCGCCACGACGCTTGCTCTCCTGGACAATCTGCCGCAGTTGCGCGTGGCGTGGTTGAGCGAAGTGCGCACGATGATCGAGGCTCGCCGGCTTTACGGCCTCGGCATCGGGCTGACCGACGCGCACCTGATCGCTTCGGTCTTCATCGAGCCGTCCACTCTTCTGTGGACGAAAGACAAGCAGTTGCGCAAGGTCGCTGAGGAGCTTGGGATTCATGCGGGACTGAGGTAGACGAAGCGTCCGAAAGATGCACCGAAAGATTTGATCGGCTAACGACCTGCGGACCGAGCTTCCATATAGGAGCGCAGGATGGCGTTAATGCGGGTCTGGTAGCCCCGGCCATTTTTCTTCAACCATCGCACAACATCGCGGTCTACCCGGATGGTGAGACGGTCCTTGGGCTCGGGCATGGTGAGACGGGCGCTCTTCCAGAACGACTTGCCGAGCTTGGGGATGTCGGAAAAGTCGATCTCCGCGTCGCGCATGGCGCGCAACCGTTTAAGGTCCGTAGCGCGCTTAGTCCGCGCTCGTGAGGTGGTTCGCGTAATCTTTCCTTTCACGGCGGTGTGCCTTTCTGGCGGAGATGATTCGCCTTCGTTTGCCACGCATGGCGTAAGCCACCACGATTTCGACGCCTTCCATCACGCCGACAGCGAAAACTCGATTCTCGCCATGTCGTCTGACGACTTTCTCAAAGACCGGACCGTCGAAGATGCGGGTGGCATCTTGAAAGTCGATAAGGTGCTTTGCAAGGTTGGCCTGGCGCTTGCTTTCGTCCCACTCAAAAAGCATGGCTTCTCGCAGCACGTTATCTATATGCACAAAGTGTACATACATTAAGCATGGCAGTCAAGGGGGGGTTCAGTGACCATGACCAGCGCTGGCGCGCCGGGGACGGACGAATGCGTCCCGTCCCTACACGAAGCTCGCTCTACTGAAGCAGGCCGCCGTTGCCGTTGGTTTCTGGCTCCGGAGCGATCACGACCGCTGCCGCTACCTTGTCGCCCGGTTCGAGGTTCAATAGCCGGACGCCTTGGGCGTTGCGGCCTGATTCGCGGATTGTGGTCGCGTCCATGCGGATGATCTTGCCGTAGTGGCTGATCAGCATGACCTGCGAAGTTTCGTCGACCTGGGCGATGCCGACCACTTTGCCGATGCGCTCGGTGGTCTTGATGTTGATCACGCCCGAGCCTCCGCGGCCTTGCAGGCGGTATTCGCTGGCAGGAGTCCGCTTGCCGTAGCCGTTTTCGGCGACGGAGAGAATCAGCGAGCCTTTGATCGGCAAAGTTTCGTCGGTCGCGGTGACCTCGAGGCCTCCGGCTTCTGCCGCAGCCTTCGCCGCTTCGGATTCAGCTTTCTTGGGGTCCTTCGGCGTAGTGGCCATGCCGACGATGTAGTCGCCCTTGTCGAGGCTCATGCCGCGCACTCCGTAGGCGGGACGGCCCATGGAGCGCACGTCGCCTTCGTCGAAGCGGATTGCCTGCCCGTCGTGCGAGGCGAGGAAGATGATCTGGTTGCCGTCGGTGAGTGTGACGCCGACCAGTTCGTCGTTCTGATCGATGCCGATCGCGATAATGCCGCGCGACATCACGTTGCAGAAGTCTTTCAGGTCGGTCTTCTTCACGGTTCCGTTGCGCGTAGCGAAGAAGATGTAGCGGCCTTCTTCTTCGAGGTGGCGCACAGGCAGGAAGGCGCGGACAGTCTCGCCCGGCTGCAATCCGATCAGGTTGCTGACGTGCTTGCCTTTGCCCGCCGCGCTGACGTCGGGAATTTCGTAGACCTTCAGCCAGTAAACGCGTCCCTTGTTGGTGAAGATGAGAATGTAGGCGTGCGTCGAGGCGATGAAGAGGTGCTCGACGAAATCCTCGTCGCGCGTCTTCATGCCGGTGCGGCCCGTGCCTCCGCGGCGCTGCATGCGGTAAGTGGAAATCGGAGTCCGCTTGAGGTAGCCGGTATGGCTGACTGTGACGGCGACCTGCTCGTCGGCGATGAGGTCTTCGAGCAGAATTTCCGCGGCTTCGTCTTCGATGCGCGTGCGGCGGGCATCTCCGTAGAGCTTCTTCACTTCTTCAAGCTCTTTGACGATGACTTTGCGCAGCTTCGCTTCGGAGCCGAGAATTGACTCGTATTCGGCGATATTGCCGCGTACTTCGCCCAGCTCTTTCGAGATTTCGTCGATCGAGAGTTTGGTCAGGCGGTGCAGTTGCAATTCGAGAATGGCATCGGCCTGCCGGGCAGTGAAGGGCTTTTCGGGATCAACCTTCGGCGCGCCTCCGGTGACGTTGATGTCGATCTTCTTGCCGCCGAAATACTGGACCAGGTTCTCGCGGGCATCGGCGCGGTTGGCGCTCGCGCGAATGATGGTGATGACGTTGTCAAGGTGATCAAGCGCCTTCAGGTAGCCTTCGAGAATGTGCTCGCGGTCTTTCGCCTTTTGCAGCAGGTATGCGGTGCGGCGGCGGACGACGTCGACGCGGTGCTCGATGAAGTGCTTGAGGGTCGGAATCAGACCCATTTCTCGGGGCTGCCCGTGCACTACGGCGAGCAGGATCATGGAAAAACTTTCCTGCATCTGCGTGTGCTTAAAGAGCTGGTTCAGGACGATCTGCGATTCGGCGCCGCGCTTCATTTCGATCACGATGCGCATGCCGTCGCGGTCGCTTTCATCGCGGACATCGGAAATGTCTTCGATGGTCTTGTCGTTGACCAGCTGCGCGATGCGCTTGATCAGGACCGACTTGTTTACCTGGTACGGAATTTCGGTGACGATGATGGCCTGGCGGTCTTTGTTGAAGGTTTCGATCGCCGCCTTGGCGCGCATCATGAAACGTCCGCGGCCGGTTTTATAGGCATCGAAGATTCCCGCGCGGCCATTGATGATGCCGGCGGTCGGGAAATCCGGGCCTTGCACGAATTTCAGCAGCTCGGCGAGCTGTGCGTTCGGATTATTGACCAGCGTAATGGTCGCGTCGACGATCTCGGTCAGGTTATGTGGCGGAATTTTCGTCGCCATGCCGACGGCGATTCCGTCAGAGCCGTTGACCAGAAGATTCGGAATGCGCGCGGGAAGAACATCGGGCTCGACTTCGCTGCCGTCGTAGTTCGGATGGAAATCGACAGTCTCTTTATCAAGATCTTCAAGCAGCGCGGTCGCAACCTGCGCCAGCTTGGCTTCGGTGTAACGATCGGCCGCCGGAGGATCCCCATCAACGGATCCGAAATTTCCCTGCCCAAAAATCAGCGGATAGCGCAGCGACCAATCCTGCGCCAACCGCACAAGCGCGTCATAAACCGCAAGGTTTCCATGCGGATGGTACTTGCCCATCACCTCGCCGACGATACGCGCGCACTTGCGCGTAGCCCGATTCGGCTGCAACCCCATCTGCTGCATTGTGAATAAAATTCTGCGGTGAACTGGTTTCAGGCCGTCGCGGACGTCGGGGAGCGCGCGGCCGATGATCACCGACATCGAGTAGTCGAGATACGATCGGCGCATCTCCTCTTCGATGTTGACGGGTTGAATGTTCAGCGCACCGGGGCCATCGTTGCCGCCACCGGTGGGAGGAGTCAGGGGTAGTTCCGGATTTTGATCGTCTGCCATTCGTTCGCTCTCAGCTTTTAGCCGTCAGCTATCAGCTCAAGAATTTGGGAACTGGAGTTGCGTCCAAGGCGACTGTAACTGGTTGGATTTACAGGATGTTATATGCCGTTGGAACTATAGTTATTCTACCACGGAATGGGCCATTCCCGGGGCTGGGCATTGATCGAGATGAGGCACATAGACAGACTCCAACTTTCACAAGAACCGCAGAAAGTGTGCGCCCGTGGGAATGGAGTTTGACTACGAAATTCCGATTGTCCGATGTAGGCTAGCGCATTATGGAAAAGAGAGTGGATGAACTCGTCGCATCGGGCTACCAGGCTCGCAAAAATGGACGGTCGCAAGATGCGAAGGCGTTTTTTTCGCAGGCGGTTGAATTGTGCCGTGAGACTGACGATAAGCCTTTGCTTGCACGGGCCCTGAGCGGACTGGGACAGATCGAACGCGATCTTCAGAATCGCGGTGTCGCAATCGAACACTACAAAGAGGCTGTTGAGATTCTTCGATCTGATCCCGATCGGCTCAAATTCGCGCATACGATCCGGCATCTGGGCGATATTTTGCGCGGGGATGGCTCGCTCGACGAGGCGAGGCCTTGCTATGAGGAAGCGCTGGCGATCTACAGAAACCACAAGGAAGCATCTCCGCTGGATTTGGCCAATACGATTCGCGGCTTCGCGCTACTGAGAGGTGCGGTTGGCGAGGCGGAAGAGTCGAAGTTTTTGTGGCAAGAGGCGCGTGGCTTGTACGCATCGGTGAACGTCGAGGCGGGAGTGGACGAAAGCGACCGGCAGATCGCGCGACTGTCAGCGAAGTAGATCCACCGGAAGCGAAAAAAACATTCCCTGGAATTCACCTCAGAGGCTAAAACCCGCAGCCCAAGGCAAAGCACTTATCGCAGCGCTGAAAGCGCTGCGCCACTTAAACCCCCAACCTAACTATTCCGCTGACTTTCCGCAGCCTCTAAAACCGTTCTTGAAAAAAGCCGTCATCGCGACGCTGAGGCGCTGCGTCATCCAAACCTGCGCGACCCAAAATCCTGGGTAGGTTTCAGGGAAACCTGCTACGGGCCGACGATTACTTCGTTCGGTGAGGATGGAAGCTGGAAGTTGAGGCCGCGGGATTGGTTGAACTGAATCGTTTCGGGCAGGTCCAGCGACGAGAGTTCGATCCTGCGGTTCCATGCACCGGACTTGTAGTAGTCGGCTTTCGCGTAGATCGCGCCGTTGGCAATGGTGTAGTCGGAGATTTCTTCGTGATGACCGTCGCGGTAGACGAGAGTTGCGATCATCGTTTCTTTTTGCGACGCGCGAACCAGGGCTCCGCTGGCCGGCTTTGATCCGGTTGCCGCGGGCCGGTCAATGGTCTGCATCTCCGCACTGGATTTCCCGTCGCCACTAACCTGCACGTAGCGATCCCCTTGCAATTCGAAGATGAGCGCCTGAGCCGGAGCAGGAGAAGCCGCAACCGCCGGCACGGCGGCCGATGGAGTTTGCATCACAAACACTGGAGGTTGCGATGCTGATGGGTATCCGGTCGAGAGCAGATCGGAATAGAGAGCGTCGGCGAAGAACGGGACGGCGAAGCCTCCGGGAAATCCCTGATTGCCATGAGCGAACGCGGGCTGGCCGAATCCGTTACCTGCGAATCCCTTGCCTCTGAAACCGTTCCCCATGAAACCATTTCCCATAAAACCTGGCGCGGCAGGTACTCCCGGATGCGGGGAAAATCCTGACATTCGCTGTGCGCCGGCCCACGGTGAAATCGCGGTGAGCAGCGTGATAGCAGCGAGGAAGCGCATGGTCAGTTTGCCTGAAGCGATTGCGGTAGTTGTGTTTGCGGAAGCTGGAAGAGCACTCCGTGATCGTCGTTCTTCTGGCGCGTGGCGTCAAGATTCAACTCGGCGAGCGGGATGTGGCGCGAATGGCCGGGTGTCATGTCGAACAGCGTCTGACCGACGATCGCATAATTCCCCACATCAAGCGTATGGCCGTCTTTGAAGACGAGAGTCGTTGACTCCGGCGGATTATCTTCAGCCGGCGGATCACCTGCGGGCTTTGAAAAATTATTCTGTGCGGTGAGTGGGTCAAGTGCGTCTTTCGCCGGCGGAATGTAAGAGCGCTCGCCGGATCCGCGGCGGTCGAAAATCGTCGGGCCGCCCTGATAGTTCGGGTCGTTATAGTTGGGATCGTTCTCGGGCGTGTCGTCAGAGTACGCGGAGCCATCCACCGCATAAGGAACAGGATAGGCGTAGAGATTACCGCCATTACGGCGATGATGATTGTGATCGGGGACGTTAGCTCTTGGATGACCCGGCGCCGTAGAGACAACGACGTGCGGGTTCGACGTGAAGCCACGAGGTCCGAGCGAGGTCACGCTTGGGGCCGTGCCGTTTACAGCATGTCCGCCGAATCCGGGAGAAGTCACGGATGCGGGCGCGCCATTAATCTGCGCCCGGCTTTGCGGCGCAAGAATTAGCGAAATCGCAATCAGCCCAAAAGCCAATACCGAAGCCGCAATCGAACGCTTCACAGACACATGATACTCCAGTTGGAAAGTCATGGCGCACCCCGAAAGTAAGAACGCCGCTGTTACATTAGATTGCACGAAGAGGTGTCCGGATGCTCGTGACGACAGGTACTTTCGCAAGTAATCTGTCTGCATCCTATTGAAAAGACACGAGTGATTGCGGCGACCCAAAGGCGAGAGCCGCTCGCCGGACAGCCGAGGGCGGCTGTGCCCACCTTGCAACCGTCGTTATGCCAAGAGTTCTATAATTCTGCGCAGACCGATGAAATCCTTCTTTCGATTTGCCCTGCTGGCGATGGTGCTGCTGATCGTGGCCATGGTGTCGGCGCTGGCCGCCATGCGACTGGCGATCCATGGGCAGGAGGTCGCGGTTCCGGCGCTGGTGGGAATGACTCCGGCAGACGCGGAGCGCACGATCACGGGACTCGGATTGCAGATGACGATCGAGCGGCAGTATTACAGCCAGCAAATTGCCGAAGGAAAAATCATGTCACAGCTGCCGCTGCCGGGAACGAAAGTGCGGCACGGCTGGCAAGTGCGCGTGGCACAGAGCCTGGGCCCGACGCGGGTGGCGATTCCGGATGTGACGGGGCAGAGCGAACATGCGGCGGAGTTGAATATTCGCCGGCGTGGCCTGGAAGTGGCGTCAACCGCGGAAGTGGAAGCGGCGGGCGTGCCGGCCGACCAGGTGCTCGCGCAGAATCCGGTGGCGAATGATACGCGGGTTCTTGCGCCGCGAATCAACCTGCTCGTGACAGCGGCGGCGGATCCTGAAGTCTTCGTCATGCCCAGCTTCGTGGGACAGCCGTTGGGCAGCGCGAGCCGCACGTTGCAGGACAATGGATTCAAGTTGGGGAATGTGAGCGTGGCTGCGCCGGTAAGTGCGCCGGCAGCGGACAATGCCAATGCTGGGGCAGTTCCGGCAACGCAGGCAGCGCCAGTTCCTGTGCCGCCGGTTGCTCCTCCGGCGGAGCCTTCACCAGCGAGCATCATCATGTCGCAGGCGCCCGCTGCGGGACAGAAGGTCAGTGCCGGGACGTACGTGAGCTTTGAGGTGCGGTAAGTCTCTTGCCACGGATTGCGCGGGTCTTCGCCGATAGAATCATTTCAAATTCTTTCCAGAATGGCGGCGAAGAAGCCGTCGCACGGGTGCACGCCGGGGATTGTGCGCAGGTAGGGGCCGCGCGTGAGTTGGGACGGGTCGGGCCAGGTTAGTTCGCCAGCGGATTTCAGACGATCGAGTTCTACGCGACAGTCTATGATGCGGAAAGATTTCGTTTCTTCCAGAGCTTCTGCGATCACGTCTTCGTTTTCCTCTTTTTCCAGTGAACAAGTTGAGTAGATGAGGCGTCCTTTGGGCGCGACGCGAGCCATCGCGGAGCGAAGAATCGCGAGTTGACGGTCGTGTAGTTCTGCGAGATCGCTCACCTTGAGACGCCATTTGATTTCCGGATTGCGGGCAAGCGTACCTGTTCCGGAACAGGGCACGTCGGCTAGAACTCTCTCGAAAGAAGCAGAGAACGGAAGGTCGCGGGAATCGGCGGCGATGATCTGGATCTGTTTTGCCGGGGCGCTTCCTTGCAGCAACTTCTTCATCAGGCGTGCGCGGTGCGGATGGAGTTCGACGGCAGTGATCGACGCACCGGTGTTTCTGTCGACGATTGCGGCCGTCTTGCCGCCGGGGGCGGCACAGCAGTCGAGGATGCGCGCGCTTTCGCCCGACGCTTCCAGACTCACGAGTGCGGCAACGAGTTGCGAGGCCTCGTCCTGAATCGTGATCTGGCCGGTGCGGAATGCTTGGGTCTTGGTGATGTCTCCGGATTGAGCGAGAAATGCAGAGGCGAGGAGCGCGCCCGGAGCTAGAGTGATCCCGCCGGCGATGAACTT
>DATAUY010000043.1:0-7815 GCA_036268025.1 Candidatus Sulfotelmatobacter sp.
GATGCCGAGAAGGGCTTTATCGCCGCCGCGAAGAAGGGCGATGTCGCCTATTTCAAACGCACGCTGACCGACGATTTTTCTTTCGTTTCTTTCGACGGCCAGCTCTACGAGCGCCAGGACATGATTGATCAGTATGGCGAACCTGGCACCGACATTCTTCCCTATGAAATGAAAGTCATCGTGCCGGGCGACGGCGTTGCAATCGTGACCTACAACGTGGTGTTCCGCGTACCGCCAGCCGAGGACCAGGGGCCTCCGCCACGCTATCAGCACTTCAGTACCGTCTGGGTGAAACAGGGGGACGTGTGGAAGATGAAGTTCCAGCAGATGACAGCGTCCCATTGGGGCGATTGGTAGAAATCCTGAGTTTTAATTTTCGGTTAACAATCTTTCGTCGCACGGGTCTTTGTGCAGTTTCGTGCTAATATCACGCCGCGGTCGGTCGCTCGGACGTGATCTCGCGACCAGCGAATTCTTCAACGGGGGCGCACCATGAAAACCATCGGAATGACGTGTGCGGCAATTCTTTTGTTCGCAGGAATCAGCGCGGCACAGGAAATGCCCAAGCCGGGGCCCGAGCACAAGAAGATGGACATCTTTGCCGGAAGCTGGACTCTGGAAGCTGACATGAAGGCCAGCCCGATGGGTCCCGGGGGAAAGATTACCGAGAACGAGAAGTGTGAATGGATGGAAGGCAGCTTCTTCCTCGTCTGCTATACCGACTTCAAGAGCGTCGCGATGGGCAATGGCACGGGGCTTTCCATCATGGGCTACGACACCGATGCCAAAGCTTACACCTATCGTGAATTTAACAGTTGGGGCGAGTTCGACAACTCCAAAGGCTCACTAGACGGCGATACCTGGACGTGGACCAGTGACGAGAAGTTCGGCAAAGGCCGCTTCACCATGAAGATCACATCGCCCACCAGTTACAGCTTCATGTTTGAGATGTCACAGGATGGCAAGACCTGGACGACATTGATGGACGGTAAAGCCACCAAGAACAAGTAAGCCTTCGTGACAATTGTCAGCCTCCGCGGCTGACGAATCGCACTGGTCAGCCTCAACGCTCGCAGCTAGCATCACTGGGAATCGTTCGCTCGATATAATGCGCTCGACATCGTTGGCCTGACATCGTTCGCTTGATACCCAAGGAGAGACTCGTGAATTTCAAATTGCTATGCGCTTCCATTCTTCTGATCGCGTCTTCCGCGTTTGCCCAGATGGGACAAAAACCCGGGCCGGAACTTAAGAAGCTCGACTATTTTGTTGGAACCTGGACGACCGAAGGAACTATTTCCCAGGGGCCCTGGGGCATGGGCGGAAAGTTCAGCTCGACAGGCGCGAACGAATGGATGGCAGGCAACTTCTTTCTCGCCGGGCACGAGGACTTCAAGATGCCCCCGGAATTGGGCGGCGACGGCAAGGCCGCGTCATATATGGGCTACGATACCGACAAGAACGTCTACACCTATGACGCATTTAACAGTGAGGGGCGACGGGAGGTGTCAGAGGGAAACCTGAAAGACGATACCTGGACGTGGAACAGTTCACAGAACTATGCTGGCCAGGAGATCAAGCAGAAGCTGACAATCAAAACTCTTTCAGCCACCAGCTACAACATGAAATTCGAAGTTTCGATCGACGGCACCACCTGGATGACATTCATGGAAGGCAAGGCCACGAAGAAATAACCAATTCTCTCTTGATCAGGCTTCAGCATCGGCTGGAGCCTTTTTTGTTGGAAACCTTATCGCGGTACCGACGATGTAACATGAACGTGGGGTTGTTGATTATGTCGTTGGTCACGAAGAAGTCCCGCTTGGTTTTCGTGCTGATGTGTCTCGCCTTCTTTACGCGGCCCCTGGCGGCCCCGGCGCAATCTCAGCCTCCGGCAGCAAAGCCGGCCGAACCTACGGCTGATCAAGGAGCGAAGTCCTACTCCGGCATGTATACGTTCCTTAAAGAAGGCGAATTCGTACAGATCACCGTGGAAGACGACTCAAGCGTCTCCGGATTCATCTCACGCTACGGCGAAGGCGAAAGCGACAAGGGACTGTTCCTCGACCAGTTTTTCAAGACCGGAAAGCTCGCCGGTGCCAAATTGACCTTCAAGACCCAGCAAGTTCACGGGGTGGATTTTGACTTCAATGGCACTGTCGAGCGCGGCGAGGGCAAGAATCCGGGTGACGATGCTTACTTCGTTCTGAAAGGCACATTGACCGAGAACACCACTGACGCGAACAAGAAAGTTACATCACGTTCGCAGGAAGTGGTTTTCAAGATGTTTCCGCAGGATGCTGCGCCACCGCGGTGATTCAGTGGCAGTGGCCAGTATTCAGCGCCTAGCTTCAGTGCCGGTGCCGGCTTCTTCAACCTGCCGGGAAAAGATTCTCTTTGTGAGCAAAGGCCTGTTTCGCAAACTTGGAAGCGAATTTATCTGGGCTCCGCGACCGGGACTGATCACTGGCCACTGATACTGGCCACTAGACTACTGTCCAGCGCGGATCGGAGACAGACTCAAGCGGCCGGGGGCCTTCTTGCGTGATCCCTCGTGGCCGTAAATCAAGTCCGGACTTCCATCGGAATTCGAAGATGCCTCGGCTAGCGTCTCTGCGAGAGCACGGTAGGAACGGCTGATTTCCGAGCCCTCCTGCAAGACGACTGGCGTGCCGTGATCGATTGCAGGCGAGACGGTATGGTAGGCGTTGGGGACCTTCCACAGGACTTTGCAATTTGTGACCTGCTGAACGTCCTCGTCGGTGAATCCGGGGATTTTCTTATAGCGATTCAGTACCATCCGAAGGCGGTCACGTCCAGTGCCTTCTTCCAGAAAAGCGTGAATGCGGCCGGCGCTCCAGAGCGAAACAACGTCGGTCTGGGCAACCACCAGAACGGCGTTCGAGAGATCGGAGAGCAAGCGTGTAGTGGGATCCAGACGGCTGGATGCGTCTACGACCACGAAGCGATAGTGATTCACTAGCAGATCAAACAGACGCGCTAGTTCTCCCGGCGTCGGCTCAGTCGGGTAGGGCTGCGACGGCCCCGCAAGCAGGTGCATGCCTTCCTTGGCGGGCGTCATCAGGCCGTCGAGCAGCGAGACGTCCATTCGATGAAGGTTTTGCAACGCATCGAGCACGCCGAACTGCGGCCTGAGATTGAGATGTAGAGCAGCGTGGCCGATCGGCGCGAAATCGAGCAGGACGACGTCTCCGTGCAGTTGTTGCAGGGCCAGGGCGGTGTTGACAGCAGCCGTAGTGCATCCAGCGCCACCCTTGGCGCTGAGAAACGTGAATACGCGGGCTTTGCCTGCGCCTCCCAGCGATCGGGTCCGGCTGGAACTGAAGCGAGTCAGGGCCTCAAGCAGCGGCTCGTGTCCCGCCAAATGATCGAGATATTCGGTCGCGCCAGCGCGCATGCTGTTGACAATCGCTGCCGGCTGGCTCATTTCGCCGTTGGCGAATATGGCAATCTGCTGGGTCGTTGAGCGAATCAGTTCGATGGCGCGGATGGCCCGCTGGGCATCCTGAGGGGCGATATCAACGATTACGACTTCTGAGCGCGAATCCTGTAATTGGCGCAGGATGGCGTCGGTCGGACCATTGGGAAACCCGACATGAGTGAACACTGTGGTGCCCAGTCGTGTCGCTTCCAGTCGGTTTTGCAGCGTGGATAAGTGTTCCCGGTCCTCGGTCAGGAGGGCGACGGCGATCCCATGCATGGCGCGGTTCTCGCTGATTTCTATCGGTGTCTGCATGTTAGAAAGAGAACGTACTCTTCGCCAAGTGACCTAGGTAATAGATCCCAATCCTGCAGGCAGATCCTTTGCCCACAGGCCACACAAAATGCTTCGACGGTTGGGGGAGTGAACGACCTAGAAGAAATCTGTAGGCGTCCGCCGCATTGCACAATATTGTAAGCCAGCTTCGAATTGTTTGGAAAGGGCGGCAGCCCGGAGCGTTCGCGCCTAACCTGCGACGGGCCGTGGAGAGGACCTCAGAAAAGGTCGATCCCCGGCGTGATCGTGATGAAGAGGGGCGACGCGCTCGAATGTGGCCGAAGCTGCGGACAAGGCAGGCAGGTATTCGTAGCTTTCCAGGCGCACGGCAACGCCGATTTTCTCTGCGGCGGCATTCGACGATTCATGCCCGGAAACGACCGGTCGCACAATCCGCAGGACTCTTCCCCGGCAGCGCACGGGCATGCTCTCCCCTAAGGTGATCTCTGACGGCATCTGCAAAGTGAGCTCGACTTCGGACCCTTCTGCGAGGGGAACTTCGGTCAGGAAAAAAACGCCGCGGGAGCTGAGATCTTGCGTAATGCCTATGCCGTGCACGGAAGTCGAAGGCTGGCAGACCGAAACGGGCAAAAGATAAGGAAAACGCTGGCCGACACGCCGTTCTATCTGAACTGGAGGAGTGGTCATGGAAGTGGCTCCGTTCCCGAACCGCCGGACTTGCAGGCCGCTACTGTAGCTCACCCGGGCGGACAAGAGAAGTTACCAAGATGGTAAACGTGGGACAGGACTTCTGAGGAAGCGGGCGCGCCTCAAACCTTAAGAGCTGGACTTAGGATCAGTCCAAAGTGTCATGCAACTAACAGCACCGCCTTTCAATTGGTATTTCGAGCGAAGCGAGAAACCTGCTTGCTGGCGGACAGGCGTCGACGGCGCCGGCAAACAGCGGGCTCCCAATGGTCAACGCTGTTTCGAAATTACAAAATTTCTGGTTGACACTTAAGTTCTGAAGCCTGAAGACGGAAGTCCCATGGCTTGCGCGAAATTTGAGAACATAGTTGTGGTCAACTTCTTCCGAAAACATCTGATAATTACAACGTGCCCGATTCAAACGCACCCATCCTGGAAAAGTCACCCACGGAAGCGGAGCCGCCGGCAAGCCGCAAACTGAACTGGCTGGCTGCCGGACGCGCCCTGCGCCACCGCAACTTCCAGCTTTTCTTCAGCGGACAACTGATCTCCCTCATCGGCACCTGGATGCAGACCGTTGCCCAGGCGTGGCTCGTCTACCGCCTGACCGGTTCCGGACTGCTGTTAGGCTCGGTCGGCTTTGCCAGCCAGATTCCTGTGTTCCTCGTGGCGCCGCTGGGAGGGATCGCCGCCGATCGCGGCAACCGGCAGCGGATTGTAATCGCGACCCAGGTTGCATCCATGCTTCTGGCACTCGTTCTTGCCGGCTTGACCTTGGCCAACAAGATAACCGTGAAAGAGATTTTCATCCTCGCCGCCCTCCTCGGAGTTGTGAATGCCTTCGACATCCCAGGACGGCAGGCTTTTCTCGTGGACATGGTCGGCAAAGAAGACTTGATGAACGCCATCGCGCTGAATTCCTCGATGTTCAACGGCGCGCGTGTCATTGGGCCGGCCGTCGCCGGGATTCTGGTGGCACGGCTTGGCGAGGGATGGTGCTTCTTCGCGAATGGCGTGAGCTATATCGCGGTGATCATCGGTCTCGTGATGATGCGAGTGCACGCCCCAGCGAAAGCCTCGCTTCAAACGTCGCCGATCGATCACATCGTTGAGGGATTTCAATTCGTCTGGCACACAGCGCCGATTCGAGCGCTGATGATTTTATTGGGATTGGTGAGCGTGACTGGCATGCCCTATGTCGTCCTGATGCCGATCTTCGCCGATCGTATCCTGAACAACGGCGGCCAGCAGTTCGCTTCGCTGATCGGTTCGCATGATCTCGGCGCGGTGCGGCTCGGGATTCTTATGGGCGCGGCTGGCGTAGGCGCCCTGCTCGGAGCGCTCACCTTGGCTGCCCGCTCAGGAGTGAAGGGCCTGGGACGGTGGGTAGCGACCTGCTGTGCAGGCTTCGGCATCAGCCTGATCTTGTTTTCATTCTCCAAATCGTTCTGGCTCTCGGTGCTACTGCTATTGCCCGCGGGATATTTCATCATGCTGCAAATGGCGTCATCGAACACGCTGATTCAGGTGATGGTTCCCGACGCGCTGCGCGGGCGCGTCATGGCGGTCTATTCGATGATGTTTATGGGCATGGCTCCAATCGGAGCACTGCTTGGCGGAGCGCTTTCCGACCGCCTGGGCGCGGCGTGGACCGTCGCGATCGGCGGCCTGGCTTCGATGTTCGGGGCCTGGTGGTTTAGCGCGCAGTTACCGAAGATTCGAGTGGAGGCGCGGAAGCTCATCATCGCTCAGGCGATGGCTGGCGGAGAACCCGCGGAAGAGATGACGCCGGCTGTAATCGAAGAATAAGCAACGGCAATAACCACAAACGGCACGAAGGGATACGAAGAAACGATCGCAGCGTTTGTCCTTTGTGATACTTCGTGTCCTTGGTGGTTGATGTTTTATCGCTGCGCCGCGCTGCGCCCTAGAGCGACAAGAAAGATTGCGCTCTTGCCTCGGGCATGCGGCGAGAAAAAGCTCACTACATCGTCGTCGTAGAAGGTCAGGCCGGAAGCTCCGAGTGTCTGCGCATAAGCGGCAAGGTACATTTTCCCGCCGAGGATTCCGGCCTCCAGTTGCGCGGCGCGGTATCCGCGATTGCCGTAGCGCTCGAGAATCTTCTTCAGATCGGCCAGAAAAAAAACATCAACCGCGGCGTCCGCCGGGATTTGCTGCTCGAGTCCCAGGTATCCGGCCTTGTCTCGGAATTCACCCGGCTTCAGGAGTTCGAGAGATTTCTCATCCCATCGATAAAAATAGGCTCCCGCGCGCAGGCCGACGACGCTGTTAACGATCAAGTAAAGATCGTTGAGATGGCTGCCAAATGGATCGAGAAAGTCGGCAGGAATTCCGCGAGTCGATCTGTCGAGGATCGTAGACAGTTGCGGGAACGTTAGCGGATCGCGCGAGAACCGGCGCGTCGATCCCCGGCGCGAGATGACCTGCTCGATCGAATCCTGCGGGATACGTGAGTCGTCGAGCGGCTGGAGGGGAGTGGATTCGCGCTTCACGACGGCCGAAGGATGCTCCGCGGCCTTGCCTCGCCAGGCCGCAACTTCTTCGGCAGAACCGAGCGAAGATGCGTCGTGCATCTTGCGCATCGCGGGATATTCAACTTCCTTTTCTGAGTAAGCGACAGTCGGCAGTTCGAGAGCAGTAACGGGAGGCGGCGGAGGCGGCACCGCACTCACGCGCCCGATCGGAACGATCGACAAAGCGGCCTCGCGGTTCGTATTTAGCCCAAGGAGAGCGTTCACCTGCGAATCCATAAAGCCTGAGACTACTTCTGAGGGTAGATTCGAGGCGGCCGCCATCGCGAGAAGATTGGCGAGGATCGTGCCGTTGTCCCATCCAAAGTGGCGATAGGTGCGGGAATGATACTTCCAGGCATTGCGCCAATACGTGCCAGTGCAGACGATGATCACCGGGGCATGCGCGACCGAGTCTCGACTGGCGGTGGCCTCAACGAGCGCATGCCGGAAATCACCCGCGCGAAGCTGGCGCAGGCCGAACTCCGCCGCGCCGAAGTGATAGACGCCCGCCGGCAGCACGATTTCGGCGGATTTACCCTTTGCATGCACGTCCGTGCAGGCGAAATAAAGCTCGATCTCATAGAGAGCGCCGGTACAGGCTGCTGCGCGAAAGAATGTCTCGCCCTGCGCGTGTTTCTTACTTCGGACAACGCCGGCTGAGAAAAACAGTAACTGCGCGAGCGTTTCGAAGTCAGGGACTGCTTCCTCTTGCGTTGTCGAACCTGGAGTTGCGATCGCCGCAAGCGCGGCATTGCCTGTCTCATGAAAATCCCGTGGCAGCCTGGTCACTTCCAGTGTGGGATAGATCTTGAACAGGAGTGGCTTGTTCTCCCAATCGAGCACATGCGGGTGCAT
>DATAUY010000044.1:0-8544 GCA_036268025.1 Candidatus Sulfotelmatobacter sp.
CGTCAGCAGCAACTGCATAATACGCAGCCGCTGCTCATTTCCTATGGCGGAAAACATGTCAGCATACTGGGCAACACGTTCGCTCGACTTGGACGGACCGGACATATTTCGATGTTACTAGAACTATGGATTCATGGCAAATTCCAGCCCCGGCTCATAATTGCAGGGATGATTGACCAATCCCTCCGCATCGAACTGCGCGGCAGGATGGGGAAAGAAGTGATTAGTGGTCAGTGTCAGTGGACAATCGCTCACTGCCAAAGGCCACGGCCAATTGCAAATTGCTCGGCCGGCACTGCCCACTGACCACGGGCCACTGCTATTCTGAAACGGATGATCCGCACGCTGCGCGCATTCGATCCCAAATCTATCCAACTGGTCATCTTCGATCTCGACGGCACGCTGATTGATTCGCGCCTCGATCTTGTACATTCCGTGAATGCCGCGCTACGCCACATCGGACGCGAACCTCTGCCCGACGACGTGATCGCCAGTTACGTCGGGGACGGCGCGCCCGTCCTCATCCAGCGAGCGCTTGGCGGCGAGCAGGTCGATGAAGCTGTCGTCCGCAAGGGACTGGAATTCTTTCTCGCATACTATCGCGAGCACAAACTCGACCACACAACGGTTTACGACGGCATAAAAGATGCGCTAACGGCGATCCAACAATCCGGCAACGGATCGCGGCGAAAGATGGCCGTGCTCACGAACAAACCAGTAAATCCTTCGCGCGCCATCGTCGAAGCGCTCGGTCTCGGCCCATTTTTTTCACAGGTTTATGGCGGAAACAGCTTCACCACGAAGAAGCCCGATCCCGAAGGCGCGCGGCAGCTACTTTCTGAAAATAATGCGCGCCCAGAGCATGCCGTCATCATCGGCGATTCGCACGTGGATATCGAGACCGGCCGCAATGCCGGCATGTGGACAGTCGGAGTGACTTACGGATTCGCTCCGCACACGCTGGAGGAGGAACCCGGGGACGTGATGGTGGATCATCCGCAAGAGTTGGGCAAAGTGTTTCGCGGGTAAAGCGATGACTGCCCCATACTTTGTGCAACCTAATTCAAACCTCTATTACTCAATTGCTTGCGGCGCAAAGATGCTGTGCAAAACAAGCCATGTAACTCGCTTGTAATCAACAACATAGATATAGCAGTTAAACCGTTTTAACTGCCCATTATTCGCGTCGATCCTACGTACAACCTTCCCTGTCAGGAGCTCGCCGATAATACAACGAATCGGCTTCCAACCGCCGCACGAGGCATTCCTTGAGACGAGGCGCTTGCGCATAACAGCGCGCCCAACCAACGAAAGTAACTTTCGAGCTTGCGGCATCCGGACAACAATGGCATGGAGAAAACTCCAACCAGGCCCTCTATGCCTTGGATCAGTTACATATCGGTAGCCTTGTGGATGACGATGGGGCTCTCTCTGTGTGCACCGGCACAGGAGCCTCCGCCGCTCATGGTTTCGCCAGACAAGGCAACCATGCTGGTCGGCGAAGCGCATACCTTTCGCGCAGTCGGCAAGGACGGTCGCATTCGTCACAACGTGCGATGGGGAATTTCTCCGCAGCACGCGGCCGCGATCACCGTGAATGGCGACGAAGTCACGCTCCAGGCACGGGAAGCATCGCCAAGCGTGCTGCTCACGGCATCGGCGGAAGGCGATTCGGCCGATGCCTCAATTGAGATTCGTCCTGTCGGCGACATGCCGGTCGGCACTCGGATATGGTCAGTTTCCCCGACCCCAGGCTGCAAGGCCACAAAGATGACTCAAGCCGTGCCGAGCGCAAACGGACCTGATCTCTACGTACAAGAAGACTGTTCCGACGGAACCATGATTCGAGCTCTTACTGCAGATGGCCGCGAGTTGTGGAGGCGTCGGTTCGGCTCAAGTGGAGCGCCTGACAACATGGCCGGTCCCATTGCACAGGGTGCGTACATTGGAATGCTTCCAAACGGCGTTAGTTCGAAAGCACCCAGCAAGTCGGACGAGCCAACCGGCGAGCATATCGGCCCACACGCCACGTCGGTGTGCGATGCCATCCAGGTCAATATGACCCGCGACGATGCGTTCAGGACGGTCACCGAACACAAAATCAGGCTCGATGCCAGACAGCGCCAAGGCGATAGCTGGATGATCGAAGAAGATGGCTTTCAGTGCACGATTTCATTTGACGGCAAGACGCAAACCGTGGTGAAAAAGAAGAAGACGATCGTGACCGATTAGCCGGATCAATCGAACAAACCACGAGCGATTAAACGAGGATCCTCGCCCCTTTGTCCTCCCACAAAAACGGAGTTCCCGACAACAGCTTCACTCCCGCCGAGCTGCGCAAGTTGCGTAGCCTGAAGAATCCCTACGGCATTCAGAGGTTTCTCGACGACATGCCATATCACCTGGAAGACACGGCCTGGTCTCCACGCGATGTACTGACGCATGGTTCATCGCATTGCCTGGAGGGCGCAATCTTCGCCGCGGCCGCGCTGCGCGCGATCGGCTATCCCCCACTGCTGTTCGACCTTGAAGCCGACCACGATACTGATCATGTGCTGGCGATCTACCAGCAGGATGGCTGCTGGGGTGCAATCGCGAAATCGAATTACAGCGGATGCCGCTGGCGCGAGCCCGTCTACCGTACCTTGCGCGAGTTGGCGATGAGCTATTTCAACGCTTACTTCAACCTGCGTCGCGAACGCACGCTGCGCCGGTTTTCCGTTCCCGTCAATTTGAAACGCTTTGATTCGCAGAACTGGATGACCACCGGCAAGCCGGTGTGGTTCATCGTGTACCACCTGTTCGATGTAAAACACTATCCGCTGCTCACCAGGGCACAGGAAAAACGCCTGCATCGTATCGACGAAAGGCTCTTTCAGGGCGAGGTCCTGGGCAAAGCGTATAAAGCCCAGCCCTAAAGTCCGCTCTCACTTTTGCCGATTCCTTTTCAAGGCATCGCTGTGCCTGCTCCCGCACGGCGCGGTAGTTCGAGGTGAGCAGCATCGCGCAGCCAATTTCATCGAGGAGACTTGGACGTGCAGAGCATTCCCCACTCGACATCGGCCGACCGTCCTGCATTGGTGGATGCGCGCCGCCACGCGCGCTTCAAGCTCGAAGCCAATATTTGCGTTTATCCGCGCAATGCGGAAGTGGTGCGTGGGCACACCGTGGACATCAGCGAATCGGGTGTCTCCGCGATGCTGCGCGGCGAAGTTCCACTGAATGAGGTTGTCCGGTTGACATTTTCTGTGCCGGCTGGCGAAGTGGAAATTCATTCCCTGGTGCGCCAGCGCAATGCTTTCCGCTACGGTTTCCAATTCGTTGAGGGCGGCCCGGCTTCAGCCTTGATTCGCCGCACCTGCCGTGAGCTTTCGCTGAACGAATCTTTGCGGGACAATTCAAACACTTGATCACACAGGGCAGAAGCAACGCAGAGAGAATTTCTCTGTGCCACGCTGTGCCCTTTGCGGTTAGGAATTGCTTAAAATAGGCATATGCAGTTCCGGGTGGTCGCATTGCTTCTCTGCGCTTTCACTTGTTTGCCTACATTCGCGCAACAAGATGCGCAGCCTTCTTCGGCTCCTCCAACCGTCACAACACCAGACAAACCTGACCTGACTCCCGACGCCGAAGGCAAGCTCTCGCAGGAGCAGATGCAGCAATTGCTTCGCGTGGTGGCCGACAAAGACCTGGAGAACGATAAGCGGTTGCGGGATTACACCTACATTGAGCGCGAGGTCACGCACAAGCTCGATGGTAAGGGCCAGACGAAGTCCACCGAGACCACAACCTACGAAATTCTTGAGATTTATGGCGAGCAGGTGCAGCGAGTGACCGAGAAAGACGACAAGCCACTCGACGCAAAAGAGGCTGCTAAGGAAGAAGAGAAGATTCAAAAGATCATCGACAAACGAAAGAACGAGTCGGACGAAGATCGCAGGAAGCGCGACCAGAAAGAAGAAAAAGACCGCGAAGAGGGACGCAAGTTTGTAACCGAGGTCGCCGACGCCTACAACTTCAAACTGGTGGGAACCGAGCAGATTGGCGGGCGTGATGCCTGGGTCATCGACGGCGAGCCGCGTCCGGGCTTTGTTCCTCGCATGAAGGAAGGAAAGTATCTGTCGAAGTTCCACGGACGCGTATGGATCGACAAAAGCGATCTCCAGCTTTCAAAAATGGACCTGGAATGTCTCGACACGATCACCTGGGGAGGTTTTCTGGCGCGATTTCATAAAGGATCGCGCTTCATGCTGGAGCAGACACGAGTAAACGACGAAGTGTGGCTGCCGCGCCAACTGACTGCGAAGATTGATGTGCGGCTCGCGCTGGTGAAAAATTACGACGTGAACATGGAACAGGCGTTTCATGACTACAGGAAGTTCCGCACGACGTCGAAGATTGTGGGGATCGGCGAGGTAAAACAAGCATTCCCTGGCGAGCAGCCTCCGCCGGATCACCCGAAGGCGCCACAACCTTGAAGATTCGCGGCGCCTGAAATCAAGAACATTGCCTGAACCGCAAGCAGTGGCAAGCTACCGGCGTTTATCGCGTATTTGTCATTCTCGCAAAGCCTCTTCATCCCTATACCGTCATTTCCGAGCAAAGTCTCTTCTCGCATATTTGTCATTCCGATAACCCATATTTGTCATTGGAGCAAAGCGAGGAACTGCTTTTTCTCGGCGCCGGCAGAACAGCAGGTCCTCCTTGCTCGCTGCGCTCGCTTGTCGGAATGACAAAGAATTGTGAGCGTGCTCGCATCATGTGGGCGAGGTTCGGCGGGGGTGGGCGGACGAGGGTTTCCAGCGCTCCACAAGCTTTATAATTGCGCGCCATGACTTCTCTTACCCGCCGTGATCTGCTTCGGTCTGGAGCCGTTCTTTCTGCTTCCACGATGGTGCCCACCGCAATCTCCCGCGCGCATGCGCTGGCCGCGCGATTCTCTGATGCAGAAGAGGCGGCTACCGCGGTTTCGCCTCGCGAGCGCTTGCTGCTTGATTTCGGATGGAAGTTTTTTCAGGGACATGCCTCCGATCCGCGGCACGATCTGGGATTCGGCATGGACCAGGGCGACTTTGCCAAATCTGGTGGATTCGAATTTGCTACGGAGAAGTTTGAAGATTCGAAGTGGCGTCCGCTGAATCTGCCGCATGACTGGGCGGTCGAGCTGCCGTTTGTCCGCGATGAAGACTTGCAGAGCCACGGATACAAGCCGCTCGGCAGAAAGTATCCGGAGACGAGCGTGGGCTGGTACCGGCGCACGTTCGATGTTCCGAAAGAAGATGAGGGCCGCCGCCTCACGGTCGAGTTCGATGGCGCGTTCCGCAGCGCTTTGGTTTTTCTCAATGGATACTTCATCGGGCGCAATGACAACGGCTACGCTCCGTTCCATTTCGATGTCACGGATTTTGTGCGGCATGGAGCGAAGAATTTTCTCGTCGTCCGCATGGACGCGAGCTTCGGCGACGGATGGTTCTACGAGGGCGCCGGGATTTACCGGCATGTGTGGCTAAACAAGACTGACGCGCTGCACTTCGGCCAGTGGGAGGGCTATGTCCGAGCGGCTGTAAGAGGGGAGAATGCAACGCTCAACCTTGGTGCGGTCGCGCACAACCAGTCCCACGCGATGCAGATGTGCCGCGTTACCTGGCAAATTCTGGACCCTGCCGGAAAGATCGTCGGAACTGCCGAAGCCGCGCCGCAACCCGTCGCCCCTGACTTCGCCTCGACGTTCACGGCGAGCTTCGACCTGAAAAGCCCATCGTTGTGGTCACCGGAAACTCCTGATCTCTATTCCGCGATCGCAACACTTGTGTCGGGCAGCAGGACCGTCGATGCGGAGCGCATCACCTTCGGCGTGCGCGACATCCAGTGGGACGCCGACAAGGGATTTTTTCTCAACGGCAAGCGCGTCGAGATCAAAGGCACGTGCAATCATCAGGACCACGCGGGCGTTGGCGCGGCACTGCCCGACCGTCTGCAATATTACCGGCTGGCCGTGTTGAAAGAGATGGGTGGCAACGCAGTGCGGACCTCCCACAATATGCCGACGCCTGAGTGGGTGGAGGCCTGCGACCGCATGGGGATGATGATGATGTGCGAGACGCGTCAGATGAGTGCAAGTCCCGACGGCATGGCGCAACTGGAGACGATGATCAAGCGCTACCGTAATTCGCCGGCGATCATTCTATGGTCCATGGGCAACGAAGAGGGGACCATGATGAAGCAGGAGCAGGGTCCGCGCGTGCTGGCCGATATGATCAAACGCGCGCATGAGCTCGATCCAACCCGAATGTGTACGGCGGCGGTGAACGAATCGTTCGACAAACCCTTCCCCGAAGGGCTCGATGTAATGGGCTTCAACTACAACCTGAAGGAGCTCGACCCCTATCACGCGAAGCATCCCAGGCAGCCGAGCGTGGGTTCGGAAACGGCGAGCACGGTTTCGACGCGCGGCATTTATTCGACCGACTCGCTGCGTAACTGGGTGAGCGCGTATGACCTGAATCACACGTCGTGGTCGGAATTGGCCGAGGAGTGGTGGAAGTTTTATGCGGCGCGCGAATGGCTGGCCGGCGGCTTCGCGTGGACAGGCTTCGACTATCGCGGGGAACCCACACCGTATGGATGGCCGTCGATCAACTCGGAGTTCGGCATCGTAGACATGTGCGGATTTCCAAAAGATAACTTTTATTACTACAAGGCATGGTGGGGATCGGAGCCGGTGCTGCATGTGCTACCGCACTGGAATTGGGATGAACGCGAGGGCGAGCCAATTCCGGTGTGGGTGCATTCGAACCTGGATTCAGTCGAGTTGTTTTTGAACGGCAAAAGCCAGGGATCGAAAAAAGTCGAGCCGCTCACGCACTTGGAGTGGAAGGTTAAATATGAGCCCGGCGTGCTCGAAGCGCGCGGCACAAAGAACGGCAAAGTCGTGCTGACGGAAAAGCGCGAGACGACGGGCGAGATGAACTCGATCAGGCTGACTGCGGACCGCACCGAGATCAACGCCGACGGCGAAGATGTGTCCTTGCTCAAGGTGGAAGTGCTCGACCAACAAGGGCGGCTGGTTCCGACTGCGAACCACATCATCCTATTCAAAGTTTCAGGCGAGGGTGCGATCATCGGTGTGGGCAACGGAGATCCAAATTGTCAGGAGTCCGACAAGGAATTGAAGCGCAGCGTCTTCAACGGGCTGGCACAGGTTATTGTGCAATCCACACGCACACCGGGCACGATCACCGTGGAAGCCTACACGGAATATTGGCCGCATCCGAAACTGGTAGGGACGAAGATCACGATCACGACGAAGAAGATGGAGTTGCGGCCGAGCGTGCCATCGTAACGTGCCTTTAGTTATAGCTTCGCGAAGTGCCTTGGTCAAAACATTGTCATTCCGAGCGCGGCGAGGAGAAACACGCTGTTCTGCCGCCGGGAAAAAGCAGGTTCCTCGTAGCTTCGCTATTCGGAATGACAAAGCCTCTCAAAGAATGACAAAGTCTCTCTAAGTTCGCAGTATCCTCCCAAAGCGACAGGACAAACATAACCATGTCCAAATCACGCAGAGAATTTCTGACCACCACATTCCTGGGAATGCTCGGGGCAGCCTCGGCTTCGCGGCTGCTCGCGCAGAACCTGTCGAAGCTCCCTCCGGGCGCTCCGCCGGCATTTGGGGCCGGGCCTGCCTTCGGACCGGAAGTCTCGGTCGAGACGTTCGCCCAGGCGGAGAAACTAGTGCAGTTTCCGCTGAAGCAGGACGAGCGCGCGATGGCCGCGGCGACCTGGAGCCGGACGCTCGCGTCGGTGTACGAACGGCGGGTAGGACCGCGAAAGTTGGGGATCGAGGCTACCCTTGCTCCGGCAACGCGGTGGGATCCCTTGATCCCCGGTGTGCAGGCAGGACCGGCGCAGGATAAGTTCGTGAGAAGTGAATCGAACGCTTCCCTGCCGGCGAATGATACAGACGTCGCATTCGCGCCCGTCACTCAACTGTCGCGCTGGATCGAGAGACGTCAGCTCAGTTCCGAAAGATTGGCGGGTATCTATCTCAATAGGCTGGAGAAGTTCAATCCGAAGCTGCGCTGCGCGATCACGATTACGCACGAGCACGCGTTGAATCTGGCGAAGCAGGCCGATGAAGAGATCGCAGCGGGGCAATATCGCGGGCCGCTGCATGGAATTCCTTTCGGCGTGAAGGATCTGCTCGACACAGCGGGCATTCCCACCACATATGGCGCGCAGCCGTATCGCAATCGCATTCCGACGGAAGATTCCGCTGTTGTGAAACGCCTGTATGCGGCGGGCGCAGTATTGGTAGCGAAGTTGAGCCTGGGCGCGCTGGCGCTGAATGACGTCTGGTTCGGCGGGCAAACGATGAATCCCTGGCTTCCGGAAGAAGGATCTTCCGGATCGAGCGCCGGGCCTGGCGCGGCCACCGCGGCGGGGTTGGTTGGATTCTCGATTGGGAGTGAAACGGGAGGAAGCATCGTGAGTCCGTCGATGCGCTGCGGCGTGACCGGGCTGCGCCCGACATATGGCCGTGTGGCT
>DATAUY010000045.1:0-2220 GCA_036268025.1 Candidatus Sulfotelmatobacter sp.
GGTCGACTGAGGCGCTGGACAATCAGGAAAGCTATCTGCGTCGGGCGGCGATCAATGCGTCGCTCGATGTGATTCGGTCGCGCCAGTCGGATCGGTCGGTCGAGTTGACCGACGACGTCGCTCAACGAGACGACATGCCCGAATTGCGGCAAGCGCTCGGACGCGCCATGGCGCAACTCGAGCCGCGCCGCGCAGAAATCTTCACTTTGCGCTTTCTGGAAGGATTCACGAATCCCGAAATCGCCCGGATGCTCGGTATTTCGCAGGTGCTGGTCGCGGTGCTGGTGCACCGCACCCGACAGCAATTGCGCAAAACCCTCAGCGGCTACCTAGGAGACAGTCAATGAAGAATGACAAGTTCGAACGCCTGCTTTCGACCATTCGAAATGAGCATGTGGATGACGAGACCGTATCCCGCGCTGGCGACCGCGTTTGGGGATCGCTCACCGAGGAATCTCCGGTGTCTAGTCTCGGCACGGGCATGTTGCGTAGCTGCGCGGACTTTCAGGCGCTGATTCCGCGCTATCTCGACAAGAAGCTGGCTGCTTCGCGCGCACTACTCTTCCAAGATCACGTGCATGCGTGCGTGGCTTGCCGCCACGCGATGGATCGGGCGCGAAGCTCGGAGATGCAGACAGTTTGGAAGCCGAAGCGGGAGGCAGGTTTTCCCGTCTGGCGCTGGGCGATGGGCGCGGCGGCTGTGGTCGCGATCGCCTTCGGCGCTCTCTCCTATAACGAAGGCATATTTCCTGGACAGCATCCTGTGCGCGGAGAAGTGCAAAACGTGAACGGTTCGCTTTACGCCGTGTCCGGCGATAATATGCGCCTGGCTCCTGCCGGTTATCGGATTACAAGCGGAGTCAGAATCCACACGGCGAAGGGATCGACTGCCGTGCTGCGTTTGACGGACGGGTCGCTCGTTGAAATGGGAGAACGCGCTGGCGTCTCGGTCTCGCGCGGATGGAAGGGAACAACCATTCAGCTGGATGATGGACAAGTCATTGTGCAGGCGGCAAAACAGCGCACCGGACACTTGTTCGTAGCAACCGATGATTCATTGGTCTCGGTCAAGGGAACGATTTTCTCCGTCAATCATGGACTTAAGGGATCGCGCGTGGCCGTAATCGAGGGCGTGGTTCGCGTTGATTCGGGAGAGAACACGACGGAGTTGCATCCGGGGGAGGAAACAACGTCGAGTCCGAGCGTGGGGAAAGTTCCGATCCAGCATGAAATTGCGTGGAGCAGGGACTCCGCGAAATACATGGCTCTGCTTGGTGATTTTTCGATCCTGCAGAAGCAGTTTGCCGCAATCCCTGCGCCGGGCTTGAGATATAGCTCCGATCTTTTGCCGCTTGTCCCTGAAAACACGGTGGTTTATGCGGCGATCCCGAATCTCCAGCACACGTTGGAAGAGGCGAGCCGCCTTTTCGAAGACCGGCTGCGGCAGAGTCCGGCGCTCAGGGATTGGTGGAAGCAACAACAGAAGGGCAACGGGCCGAAGCTGGCGGACGTGTTGACCCAGTTGCAGACGTTCAGCAGCTATCTGGGAGATGAGGTGGTATTTGCTGTCGGAAAGACCGGCAACACCTATTCGGCGCCTGTGATTCTGGCGAGAGTCCGGCAGCCGGGGCTTGAAGGGAATGTGCAGCTGGAAGGCTTTTTGCAAAAGGAGAGCAAGCAACTGGGATCAACTCGTTCCCAGGTTCCGTTGGTAGTGGTTCATGATGTGTCGGCAATTCCACAGGTAGCGGGAGAACCACTGCTGATTTATCTGAATAATGATCTGCTGATTGCCAGCCCGAAAGCCGCGGACCTGCAACAGGCGGTTGCACAAATGAAGCAAGGAGGAGAAAGATTTCTCCAGACGCCGTTCTACCAGCAGATTTCGCAGGCCTACCAACAGGGCGCCGAGTGGCTGTTCTGCGCCAACATGGAACAAATTTTCGTAGAGAACGTACATGCTAACGGCAGCAGCAAGGAACTGCCTCCAGGAATGGCTGACGTGCGCTACTTGACGATGGAGCATCGGGAAGTTGGCGGCAAGACTGACAATCAGGCCGCGCTTACGTTTGCGTCGGACCGGCAGGGAGTGGCTTCGTGGCTGGCCGCGCCGGCGTCGATGGGATCGTTGGAGTTCGTATCGCCCGATGCGAGCATGGTCACGTCGGCGGTGATCAAGAATCCGCGGAGCATTCTGGAAGAAATGTTTCAGATGATCGG